>NZ_JBSGFQ010000055.1:0-87337 GCF_053603495.1 Nonomuraea sp. NPDC004186
GACCGCGCCCATCCCGAACCGGACCTGCGTGTCCCCGACCGCGACGAAGTCGAGTTGGGAGTCGTTGACGTCGGGCGGGAGCACCCGGAAGCCGTGCGCCGGCCGGTGGCGTCGCCCCGGAGGAGACGCCGGCCCGGAGCGGCCGGGTGGGCCCGGCGGGAGGTGGGTCGGTTACAGGCCCGGGGCCGGGAACTGGGCGGTGAGCTCGCTGACCTCGTGGTGCACGCGCGTGATGACGTCCTCCGCGTCCCCCTTGGCCAGGGCCGTGACGACCTCGTCCATCCAGGCGCCGATCTGGCGCATCTCGGCCTCGCCCATGCCCCGGGAGGTGACGGACGGGGTGCCGATGCGGATGCCCGACGGGTCGAACGGCTTGCGGGGGTCGAAGGGGACCGTGTTGTAGTTGGTCTCCAGCCCCGCCCGGTCGAGCGCCTGGGCGGCGGGCTTGCCGCCGATGCCCTTGGGCGTGAGGTCGAGCAGGATCAGGTGGTTGTCGGTGCCGCCGGAGACCAGGTCGAACCCGCGGGAGGCGAGCTCGTCGGCCAGGGTCCTGGCGTTGGCGACGACCTGGTGGGCGTAGTCGCGGAACGACGGCTGGGCGGCCTCGTGGAGCGCGACGGCGATGGCGGCGGTGGTGTGGTTGTGCGGGCCGCCCTGCAGGCCGGGGAAGACGGCCTTGTTGAGCGCCGTGGCGTGCTCGTCGGCCGTGGCCATCAGCATGGCGCCGCGCGGCCCGCGCAGCGTCTTGTGCGTGGTCGTGGAGATCACGTCGGCGTGGCCCACCGGGGACGGGTGCGCGCCGCCCGCCACCAGGCCGGCGATGTGGGCGATGTCGGCGGCCAGCACGGCCCCGACCTCGCGGGCGATCGAGGCGAAGCCCTCGAAGTCGATGGTGCGCGGGATCGCGGTGCCGCCACAGAAGATCAGCTTCGGCCGGTGCTCGAGGGCGAGCCGGCGCACCTCGTCGAGGTCGATGCGGCCGGTGTCCTTGCGTACGCCGTAGCGGACCGGGTTGAACCACTTGCCGGTCGCGGAGACGGACCAGCCGTGGGTGAGGTGGCCGCCGAACGGCAGGCCCATGCCCATGACGGTGTCGCCCGGCTGCAGGAACGCCATGTAGATGGCGAGGTTGGCGGGCGAGCCGGAGTAGGGCTGGACGTTGGCGTGGTTGACGCCGAACAGCGACTTGGCCCGCTCGATGGCCACGGTCTCGATCTGGTCGATGACCTGCTGGCCCTCGTAGTAGCGCTTGCCCGCGTAGCCCTCGGAGTATTTGTTGGTGAGGACGGTGCCGGTGGCCTCGAGCACGGCCTTGGACACGTAGTTTTCGGACGCGATGAGCTTGACGGTGTCGGCCTGGCGGCGCTCTTCCGCCTTGATGAGCTCGGCGATCTGCGGGTCGACGCTCGCGAGAGAACTCATGATTCTCCTGTCATCGTTGACAATTGCGAAGACCCAGGCGCACGGCCTCCGCTCCTTTCGCTCCCCGGTGGTCGATCCCACCAAAATGCGCCAGTCGCGTCTCCTCGTAGACGATAGCGGATGTCACGGGGCCCATCCGTCGTGTCACGATGAGCTGACCGCCACGTTCCTGATGACCCCGAGCAGCACCAGATCGACGTCGACCCGGTCGGCGTCCTGCGGCACGCCCTCGAAGATCGCGTACATCCGGAGCCGCGCTCCCGCGGGGAACGGCGGCATCGGCAGGTCCGTGCACGCGCAGGTCTTGTCCTTCCAGGCGGGGTAGATCGGCCGGCCGACGCCGGGCGGGATGAGGTTCACCCGCGAGACGGTGGAGTCGAGGGCGCCGCCGCCGAGTTTGCCGGCCAGGGGCGCGTTCGGCGCACCACGGCAAGCGTGACGGCCGCCACCTCGGCGCGGCCGAGCATCCGGTCCATGAGCTGCTGGGCGGTGGGACGGCGGGCCGGGTCCTTGTCGAGCGCCCGCTCCACCAGCGGCCTGATCCGCTCGTCGAGCCCGTCGAGCACGGGCGCGTGGATGGCGGCCAGCGGAACCTGGCGACCCGCCGCGCGGCCTCGGCTTCCTTGCCGAACCTGCGCCTGAACTCCTCCCGCGCGGCCGGCTCGGGCCGCATCGTCTTCACGGCGACCGCTGCGCCTCCATATCGGGGGGACTCTATTTGGTACGGCTGACGCCCGGCCAGAGCCGGTCCACCTCGGCGTTCAGGATGGCCCCGATGAGCACGGCCAGGGCGGTGATGTAGAGCCAGAGGAGCACGGCGATGGGCGCGGCCAGGGACCCGTAGACGGAGACGGGCGAGAACCAGGCGGCCAGCACGGCCCGCAGCACCGCCGCGCACACGATCCACAGGAAGAGCGCCAGGATCGCGCCGGGCAGCTCCCGGTACCACTTGGTCCGCACCGGCACGCTGACGTGGTAGAGCACGGTCAGGAACAGGACCGAGCCGATGATCACGACCGGCCAGTAGAGGATGTCGATGAGGACGCCGTACTGGGCGGGCAGGGCGTCCCTGAGCAGGGTCGGCCCGATGACCAGGATCGGCATGACGATGATGCCGATGATCAGGCCGACGACGTAGAGGCCGAACGACATCAGCCTGGTGCGGATGATGCCGCGCTCCTCGCCGAGCCCGTAGGCCACGGAGATGAGGTCGACGTACACGTAAAGAGCTCGGGAGCCGGACCAGAGCGACAGCAGGAAGCCGACCGAGATGATCGACACCTTGCTGGCGTCGTCGCTGAGGACGTCGGTGAGGAGCGGGTTGATCACCTTGTTCACGGCCTCTTCCGTGAACAGCACCCCCGCCTGCGCGATCACCCACGCCTTGACCTGAGCGACCACGCTGGAGCCCAGCCAGGTGCCGAGCTTGGCCAGCACGCCGATGAGGCCCAGCACGAACGGCGGCAGCGACAGCAGCGCGAAGAACGCCGCCTCACCTGCCAGGCCGGTGACCCGGTAGGTGACGCCGGCGTTGGTGGCCGCGCGGACGATCGCCCACGACTTCGTGTCGAGCACCCAGCTCAGCCTGGCCCTGGCGTTGGAGACGAGCCCTCTCTTCGGCCGGGGAGGCGCATCGGTGGACGTCATGGCACCCAACGGTATTCGCAGTGACTCTTCGGGACAGCTTACGTCCCGGAGACTGCCCTAGTCGTTGTCAACGATGCGTGCGCCCAGCGGAAGCAGGGAAACGGGGACGAGCTTGAGGTTCGCGATGCCCATCGGGATGCCGATGATCGACAGGAACAGCGGGATCGACGTCACGACGTGCCCGATGGCCAGCCAGACGCCGGCGACCACGCACCAGATGACGTTGCCGATCAGGGAGAACGCGCCCGCGTCGGGGTCGCGCACCACGGTCCTGCCGAACGGCCACAGCGCGTACGCCGCGATCCGGAACGACGCGACGCCGAACGGGATCGTGACGATCAGGATGCAGCAGATGATCCCGGCCAGCGCGTAGCCGGCGGCCAGCCAGAGTCCCGCGAAGATCAGCCAGATGACGTTCAGAATCGTGCGCATACCTGAAGGATCTCACCGGCCGGTCCGCCCGCGTCATCCGGCAAGACCCTGACTTCACCCTGACCTGGGCGCCCGCCCCTTGCCGGGCGGCCCGGCGAATGCCTGCGCGATCTCCATCCAGGCCCGCGCGGGCTCGCCGGTCAGCTCCAGCGCGGTGTCGGACAGGTGGACGCGCTGGGTGACGGCCAGGCAGAAGTCGAGGACGGTGCCGCGGACGAGGCCGTCGGCTCCCTCGGGCCCCGCCGTCCACGTGGTCCCGTCCGGCATGGCCAGCTCGGCGCGTACGGTCTCCTCGGGCACCGGCAGGCCGCGCACGGCGAAGCTGAAGGGCCGGGCGCGGAAGCCCATCATGGCCACGTGGCGCAGCCGGGCCGTCGGCTCACGGGTGACGCCGAGCGCGTCGGCCACGTCCTGGCCGTGCGCCCACGTCTCCATCAGCCGCGCGGTCACGAAGGAGGCGGCCGACATGGCGGGGCCGAACCACGGCACCCGTTCGCGCGCGTCCAGCGTCGCGAACACCTCCAGGCTGCGGGAGCGGGCCGCGCGGAACCACGCGCGCAGCTCCGCCGGCGGCATCCCGCGCGACTCGAGGGCGAGGCCGTCCACGGACGTGAAGCCCGCCAGCGAGGCCTGGAAGCCGCCGGGGTCGGTGGCCGCGCGCACGGCGGCCTCGTCGAACCAGGCCAGATGGCTCACCTGGTCACGGATCGCCCAGCCCTCGGCGGGTGTGGGCCGCTCCCAGTCCTCGTCCCTCAGAGGATCGAGCAGGGCTTCGAGGGACGCGGTCTCGGCACGCAGGTCGTCGAGCAGCTCGGCCATGAGATCCACGCCCGCCAGCCTAACCCGAACAACGTTCTAGGAGAATAATCGTCATGTGATCTGTGAGAGCTGCAAGGACAAACGCCACGAGGACTGCCGCGGGGGCTCCTGGTGCGATTGCCAGCACCAGGTCCAGGAGAAGCCCCATGAGCCCGACCTCAGCTGGAAGAGCCAGGGCTGAGCGAGCTGGACAGTCCCACACTCTGGACCCTGTCTTGGACAAACGGGACGGCCAGAGTATCTTCTAGGTATGCCAGCGGACCCCATGCTCGTCGGTCGACGCCACGTCGATCTTCAGCGTGTCCGCAGTGCCATCTGTTGCGACGCCCGCCTGTAACCCCATCCTTTTCACCGCTGAGCGCGTCGCACACCTCCTCTCCACCCCTGCCCTCGATGACGAGGCAGGAGGAACCCTGCGCGCGCCCATGAACCGAAGGACGCGCAATGAGCACCCCTGCCAGCCGCACTCCTGCCAGCCGGCACCACAAACGCCCGCGCGGCGAAGGCCAGTGGGCTCTCGGTTACCGTGAGCCGCTCAACAAGAACGAAGAGAACAAGAAGAACGACGACGGCCTCAACGTCCGCCAGCGCATCATCGACATCTACTCCAAGCGGGGCTTCGACTCGATCGACCCGGCCGACCTGCGCGGCCGCATGCGCTGGTACGGCCTCTACACCCAGCGCAAGCCCGGCATCGACGGCGGCAAGACCGCCATCCTGGAGCCGGAGGAGCTCGACGACCGCTACTTCATGCTGCGGGTGCGCATCGACGGTGGCCAGCTCGACCTCGCCCAGCTGCGCACGATCGCCGACATCTCCAACGAGTACGGCCGCGGCACCGCCGACCTGACCGACCGCCAGAACATCCAGCTCCACTGGATCGAGATCGAGTCGGTGCCGGACATCTGGGAGCGCCTGGAGGCCGTGGGCCTGTCCACCACCGAGGCGTGCGGCGACACCCCCCGCGTGATCCTGGGCTGCCCGCTGGCCGGGATCGACGCCGACGAGGTGCTCGACGCGACCGAGCAGATCCACGAGGTGCAGGACCGGATCGTGGGCAACCCGGCGTACTCCAACCTGCCCCGCAAGTTCAAGTCGGCGCTGAGCGGCTGCACCGCCCACTGCACGGTGCACGAGATCAACGACATCGCGTTCGTCGGCGTGGTCAACGAGCAGGGTGAGGTCGGCTACGACCTGTGGGTGGGCGGCGGCCTGTCGACCAACCCGATGCTGGGCAAGCGGATCGGCGTGTTCGTCCGGCCGGAGCAGGCGGTCGACGTCTTCGAGGGCGTGGTCGGGATCTTCCGCGACTACGGCTACCGGCGGCTGCGGCACCGGGCCCGCATCAAGTTCCTGGTCAACGACTGGGGAGTCGAGAAGTTCCGCGAAGTTCTCGAACAGGAGTACCTCAAGGAGCCGCTGCCCGACGGGCCCGCCCCCGCGCTGCCGCGCGGCAGCCGCCGCGATCACGTGGGCGTCTTCCCGCAGAAGGACGGCAACTTCTACGTCGGCTTCGCGCCCAAGGTGGGCCGGCTCGACGGCGACAGGCTGCACCTGATCGCCGACATCGCCGAGCGGCACGGCTCCGGCCGGGTCCGCACGACCGTCGAGCAGAAGATGGTCATCCTCGACGTCGCGCCCGACCAGGTCGACTCGATCGTGGCCGAGCTGGAGGCCAACGACCTGCGGGTCCGGCCGTCCACGTTCCGCCGCCAGACGATGGCCTGCACCGGCATCGAGTACTGCAAGCTGGCCATCGTCGAGACCAAGGCCGCGGCCGCCGACCTGATCGACGAGCTGGAGCGGCGGCTGCCGGCGTTCGAGGAGCCGCTGACGATCAACGTCAACGGCTGCCCCAACTCCTGCGCCCGCATCCAGGTCGCCGACATCGGCCTCAAGGGCCAGCTCGTGGTGGACGAGAACGGCGACCAGGTCGAGGGCTTCCAGATCCACCTGGGCGGCTCCCTCGGCGTCAACGCCGGCTTCGGGCGCAAGGTGCGCGGCCTCAAGACCACCGCCAAGGCGCTGCCCGACTACGTGGAGCGCGTCGTCAAGCACTTCGACGCCCAGAAGAAGGAAGGCGAGTCGTTCGCCGACTGGGTGCAGCGGGCCGACGAGGCGGACCTCAAATGAGCGAGCGAGCGGTCCCGTTCCACTGCCCGTACTGCGGCGACGAGGACCTCGAACCCTACGAGGGGGACGGCGGCTGGTACTGCCGCGCCTGCGCCCGCGCCTTCAAGCTCAAGTTTCTCGGGATCGGAGTGAAGATATGACGCTCGTGGACATCGAGGTCGGCCTGAAACAGCAGCGCGGCGCCCTTGACCTGCAGGACATCGTCGAGTCCGCCGCGACGTTCCTCGAGGGCGCCCCCGCCCGCGAGATCATCCGCTGGGCGGCGGCGACGTTCGGCGACCGGCTGTGCCTGACCTCCTCGATGAGCGACGCCCTCCTGATCGACCTGGTGAGCAGGGTCAAGCCCGGCGTGGACGTGCTGTTCATCGACACCGGCTACCACTTCGCCGAGACGATCGGCACGCGTGACGCGGTGCGCCAGGTCTATGACGTCAACGTGATCGACATCAAGCCGTCGCGGACGGTCGAGGAGCAGGATCGCGACCTCGGCCCGCGCCTGTTCGGCCGCAACCCCGACCTGTGCTGCTTCCTGCGCAAGGTCGAGCCGCTCAACCGGGCGCTGGAGCCGTACCTGGCGTGGATCTCCGGCATCCGCCGCGACGAGTCCTCCAGCCGCGCCGGCTCCAAGGTCGTCGAGTGGGACGCCAAGCGGCAGATGGTCAAGGTCAACCCGATCGCGGCCTGGACCCAGGAGGACGTCGACAACTACATCGCCGACAACGGGGTGCTGATCAACCCGTTGCACTACGACAACTACCCCTCGATCGGCTGCGCGCCGTGCACGCGGCAGGTCGCGGAGGGAGAGGATCCGCGCAGCGGACGCTGGGCGGGCCTGGGGAAGGTCGAATGCGGCATTCACCTGTGATCCCCAGCAGGGGACCCGTCCCGTTGGCAGGCGGGGCGGCCCCCGGCCGCGTGCCACTGGTGGCGGTGGCGCACGGGTCGCGAGATCCGCGTGCCGCCGCCACCGTGGCCGCGCTGCTCGACCGGGTACGCCTGGCGCGCCCTGAGGTGCCCGTACGGGTGGCGTACCTCGACCACTGCACTCCCGCACTGGGACAGGCGCTGAGCGGCCTCCAGGAGGCCGTTGTGCTGCCGCTGCTGCTCACCGAGGCCTACCACAGCCGGGTGGACCTGCCGGCGGCGCTGAACGAGGTCCGGGCGCGCGAGCCGCGCCTGCGCGTGCACTACGGCAGCACGCTGGGGCCGCACCCGCTGCTGCTGACGGCGCTGGAGCGGCGCCTGGCCGAGGCGGGCGTGCGCGCCGGGGACCCGGAGACCGCGGTCGTGCTGGTGTCGGCGGGTTCGAGCGACGCCAGGGCCAACGCGGTGATCGCGGGGCAGGCGCGGGCGTGGCGGCGTTCCGGCTGGTGGACGGTGTCCGCCGGCTACGCGTCGGCCGCCGATCCGTCGCCCGCCGAGGCCGTGGCCGCGCTCAGGCGGGCTGGCGCGCCGAAGGTCGTCGTCGCCCCGTACCTGCTGGCGCCCGGCTACTTCGCGGACAAGGTACGGCAGACGAGCCTGGAGGCCGGGGCCGCGGTCGTTTCGGACGTGCTCGGCCCGGCGCCGGAGCTGGTGGAGGTGCTCCTGGAGCGTTACGAGGCGGCCCAGCGGCAGCCGGTGTCCTCCCTGGTCGGCTGAGCCGGGGTCAGTAGCCCCACCGGTCGCCGCGGTCCCCGCGCGCCTGCCTGCCCAGCTCACGGGCCTGCCGGTTCAGCTCGCGGGTCTCCTCCCGCATCTGCCGGCCCAGCGCCCGCCAGTCCTCGCCGTGCAGCCGCCGCCAGTGCTCCCGCCAGGCCGCGAACGCGCGCTGCACCGGCTGCGCCCGCGAGTCGCCGATCACCTTGACGTCCCCCATCACGGCGTACGCGCGCACGCGCACCACGGGGACGTTCATGCCGGGGGCCGCCTGGAGGACGTCCACCCGCTTGTCGCCCATGACGGCCACGCCGTCGAGGTCCACGTTCACGCCGTCAGGGACGATGATCTTGACGTCGCCCATCACGGAGACGGCCATGATGTCCACCATGTCCGTGCGCACCTCGGCCTCGCGCAGGTCGAGCACCACGTCGCCCATCACGGCGACCGCGCCGAGCTCCTGGTCGATCCGCCAGGTCCCGCGCCGCTTGGAGTCGCCCATGAAGCCCACGAACCACCGCCGCTTCCTGCCCGCGGGCACCGGGGCGGGCGCCGGCGCCGGCGCGGGCGTGGCTCCCCCCGGCAGGTCCTGGGTGAGCAGGGCCAGCTCGGCGTGCGTGGTCGCGGAATAGGCGGCCTCGGTACGGTCGGTCAGCTCGGCGAGCGTCAGCCTGCCCTCCACCGATGCGACACGCAGCTGCTCGACGACGGCCTCGCGCTCGGCGTCCGAGGCGCGGAGCCCACCGGGATCAGTCATACTCGCAACATATCGCGTCTTGCCGGGAATGCGACTCCTCCCCGAGAAGGAAAACATGTCATCCCTTGTAGGTGTTTGAACCTAGACGCCGCTTTGGCGCGTACCAAGCGATGACACGGGGCTCTGGCTTGGCCCGGGGCGCGGCCGGACCAGGCTAGGGTCCCTGTCATGCATGAGGAACAGCTCTACCGCGCGGCGTTGAACGGCGAGACCGAGACCGTGGGCAAGCTGCTCACCGGCGGCGCCGATCCCAACAGCCCAGGTGAGGAGGGGTTGCCGCTGTGCGCGGCCGCCGCCTGGGACCGCGTGGAGGTGGCCGGCGCGCTCCTGACGGCCGGCGCCGACGTGAACGGCCGGGAGGAGGGCGGCTGGACGGCGCTGCACTGGGCGGCCTCCAACGGCCACGCCGCCACCGCCAAGGCGTTGATCGAGGCTGGCGCGGAGGTCGACGCGGCCAACGAGTCCGGCGACACCCCGCTCACGCTGGCCGTCCGGCGCGGCGCGCTGAGCGTGGTGCAGGTGCTGCTCGAAGCGGGCGCCGATGCCGAGAAGTACGACGGCGACGGCGACACGCCGCTCGAGATCGCCGCCTCCTGGGTGGGCGTGCACCTGGAGAGCGCGCTGCTCGACCAGATCGAGAAGGAGGGCTGGGAGTACGTCGTGGCCCGCCAGTACGCCAAGGACGGCACCGAGCTGGTCACGGTGGCCGGACGCGCGGCCGACGGCTCGGAGAGTGAGCAGGTGCAGGCGCAGCGCGGCCACGCCGCCGTCGCGACCCTGCTGGAGGACGCGACGGGCACGTACACGCCGGTGGAGCAGCTCGTGGCGCGGGCCGTGGCGCACCGCGACATCGACGAGGACGCCGAGACCTGGTGGATCGTGGCCGACTCGCTGGGCAGGCGGGCGGACGACGAGACGTACGAGGCGCTGGTCCGGCTGTGCGGGAGCGAGGACGCCAGGGAGCGGGAGTTCGGGGTCGACGCGATCGCCCAGTTCGGGTTCGCGGAGGGGGAGAAGCCCTACCTCGACACGACGCTGCCGCTGCTGCAGAAGATGGTTACCACGGAGGGCAACCCGCAGGTGCTGCGGTCGGTCCTGGCCGCGCTCGGGCACCAGGGGGACGCCCGCGCGCTGCCGTACGTGCTGGACGTCATCGGGCGTCCGGGGCACAAGCGCACGATGACGGACGCGATCGCGCTGGCCGACGTGCTGCCGCCGGGCCACGAGGAGGGTCTGGCGCTGCTGATCGCGATGACGGAGGACGAGGACACGGAGGTGCGCGACTGGGCCACCGCCGGGCTCGCCGGGCTGTCCGAGGACACGCCCGTCATCCGTGAGGCCCTGGCCGCCCGCCTCGCCGACGCCGACCTGCGCACGGTGGCCGAGGCCACGCGCGGGCTGCTGACGCGGGGCGACGAGCGCGCTTCGCGGGGGGTGGAGCGGGTGCTGGCGGAGAGCGACGACGAGTACGAGCGGGACCTCGTCACCCAGCCCGTCACCGGCTGACCCGCACCCTCCCGCCGGACCGGGGAGCGCTCAGTCGCCGTTGAGCACGCGCGTCACCCACTCCAGGGTGCCGGTGCGCAGGGCCTCCTCGGCCAGCCGTTTCCCGGTCGGGGTCGTCAGGGCGTCCAGGGAGCTGTCGATCCAGCCCTGGACGTTCTGGTGCCCCTGCTCCCGGTATTCGAGCGCCTGGATGAGGCATTCCAGCTTGTCCGCGTCCCGGGCGCAGACGGCTTCGAGGCTGGCCTTCTCCTCGTACTCCCCCACCGCGTCGGCGACCATGTCCGCCACCTCCGCGGGCAGGCCGCGCATCTGGTCGGCGGTGACGTCCTCGTTGGAGGCCGCCTTGAGGTAGCGCTTGCCGATGTACGGGATGTCGGTGATGCGGGTCTCCTGGGTGTCGTGGAAGAGACTCATGAACGCGGCCCGCTCCGGATTCGCGCCTTCGAGCCTCGCGATCACGCCGGCTATGACGGCCGCGCGGAACGAGTGCTCGGCGATGCTCTCCGGGTCCCGTACGCCCGCCACCAGCCACCCGGTCCGCTTGTAGCGCTTGAGCAGCCCGAACTCGTACAGCAGCCCCGCCAGTCCCGTCGCGTCGTCCATCACGGGGACCCTCCTCTCCTACGGCAAATGCCGTGGCCGTTTCGCCGGCCACGGCATTTGTCATCGACCGTTTCTCCAAAAACGGGAGCTGTTTCAGCTCACCGGTTAATTCTCGGGCCCGAAGATATCCCGCCAGTCGTCCCCGTTGGGCCACCAGCTGTCGTTCTGGCCCGTCTCCTGGCCCGTCTCTTCGGGGGCCTCGTACTGGTCGTCGTCCTTGATCGGCTGCTTGACCGGCGTCTCCTTGACGGGAGGCGTCTGCACCGTCGGCGGCGTGTGGTGCACCGGACGGTGGTGCTCGCGGCGCGGTGTGCGGATGCGGATGATCTCGTCGTCATCACGGTGGTGGTGACGACGTCCCCAGCCGCCCCAGCCCCAGGGGCCACACCAGGGGCGCCAGCAGCCGCCTCCCCATCCGCGACGGCCGCAGTGCTTCCCACAGAGCGGCGGCTTCTCGTTCGAGATGACCCCGACGCCCGCGGCGCTGCTCGGCACCGCGCTCGCCGCGGCCGCCAGACCCGTGGGAAGGAGCAGGGAGCCGACGATGGCGCCGGCCAGCGTTAGTGTCGCGGCCCGCCCATGGCGAGGCGTCCGCGATTGCCGACTTTCAGTGTTCACGTGCATTCGTTTCCGTTCATGGGTAGATCGGCCCGAAATCCAGTGCCCACTATCTCCGCAGGCACTCAGACAGGGGCAGACGTACCCATGTGAATATTCTCGCCTAACTATGTAAACCCAAATAACCTGTCAAAACCATGCGGGGTCATTAAACGATGGTTTTGCGAGTTACTTAAAGGACCTCGCGCTATATCCCAGGGCATTTCCCGCCCAATTCCCCCAGAATGGACAGCGCCGCCGGTCAGGGGCCGGAAAGCGCCGGGGCCGCGGTCAGGACGTCCCTGGCCAGCGGCAGGTCGCCGGCCAGCTCGGCCGGGAACTCGGCGGGCTCTCCCCTGCCGCCCAGCAGGAAGCAGAACGCGACCACGTCCGCCGTGATGTGGGCGTCCGGCGGGCCGGGCCGGGTGTCCTCCACGCCCAGCGGCACCTGCCACTCGCCCCCGCCCGCGCCCGTCAGGGTGAGGTGGAGGGTGCGGCCGGAGCCGTCCATGCCCGACAGGAGCATCGTCCAGGGCAGCAGGCGCGCGCACAGGTCGGCGGTCGGGTGGATGTGCTCGGCGATGGGGTCGGGCAGGCGCAGCCGGGCGGTCCGGGCGGCGTCGGCCGTGTGGATCCAGGTCTCCAGGCAGCGCGCCAGGAGCTGGTCGCGGACCGGGACCTCCATGCCGTCCAGGGTGGCCGGGGTCGTGGGCGGCAGGTCGGCGAGGTGGCGGCAGAGGGCGTCGGCCTGGGCCCGCCAGTCCCTTCTGGTCTGCTCGGGGCTGCGGGTGCGCTCGTACGCCTGAACGTCGCTCGTCCGTCCCGTCGAATCGGTCGCGCCCATGGGCGGCCCCAGCACGGGGGCGCCGACGGAGGCGGCCAGGAGGCCGTCCTTGGCGGCCAGGTGGGCGACGAGCTCCTGGAGGGTCCAGCCCTCGACGATCACGCGTGACCAGTCGTCGTCCACGGCCGAGGTCAGCAGCGCGTCCATCGCGGCCACCCGGCCCGCGTACGGCTCCGCCCAGGCCGCGGTGGGGGCCGCGGGCCTGCGCCGGGCCCTGGCCCCGGCCAGGAGCTGGGGCCGCAACGAACGGGCCGGCACCTCCGGGTCCTCCATCATCGCGTCCAGATAGAGGCGCTCGATGGGGTCCATTACACCTCTTCCTCCGCAAGCGCGTCCGCCAGGCGTCTCAGCGCCAGCCGGATGCGCGATTTGGCCGTGCCCTCGGGCACGCCCAGCTCCTCGCTCACCTGCCGATAGGTCCTGCCGCCGAAGTAGGCGAGCTCCACCGCCTCCCGGAGGCCGTCGGGCAGCGAGGTCACCGCCTGCCGCACCCGTTTGGCCTCGTCCGAGGCCAGGACCGTGTCCTCCAGTCTGTCAGGTTCGCGCTCGAACAGCCTGGGTCCGAGTGCCGACACCCGCCGCCGCTCCTCGGCGCGCACGTGGTCGACCGCACGGCGGTGCGCGATCGTCGCGAGCCAGGCGCGTAAGGTGCCGCGCTCCGGGTCATAGGACAGGGGGCGCTCCCAGAAGACCAGGAACACCTCCTGCGTGATGTCCTCGGCGATCACCCGGTCCCTGGTGACCCGCAGCGCGAGCCCGAAGATCAGCGAGGAGAGCCGATCGTAGACCTCGCCCAGCGCGGACTCATCGCCGCCGACCACCCGCTGGTGCAGCAGGCGGTCGTCGTACGGTGCCTCCACTGGCACCACACTCCCGTGTAATCCGGACCAAGGCGGCGGGTGCGCCGCGACCCGAGCATGTCATTATTCGCCGGAAAAGTAGAGCTGGATGACCGAGAGGCAGGGAGTTTGCCGGCGCGCGATAAGGTCGGAGGACCAATACGGAGGGAGCACGTCATGGCCACCACTCGCACCGCCACCACCCAGTGGAAGGGCAACCTGATCAACGGTTCGGGCACCGTGTCGCTCGACACCTCGGGCGTGGGCACGTTCGAGGTCTCCTGGCCGTCCAGGTCCCAGGAGGCCGGCGGCAAGACGTCCCCGGAGGAGCTCATCGCGGCCGCCCACTCCTCCTGCTTCTCGATGGCGCTCTCGCACGGGCTGGCCGGCGCCGGCACCCCGCCGGAGTCGCTGGAGACCAGCGCCGACGTGACGTTCCAGCCGGGTGAGGGCATCACGGGCATCGTGCTCACGGTGAAGGGCCACGTTCCCGGCATCTCGGCCGAGCAGTTCGCGGAGGCCGCCGAGACGGCCAAGGCCAACTGCCCGGTCAGCAAGGCCCTGACGGGCACCATGATCACGCTCAACGCCGAGCTGCTCTGACGGTCTCCGCGACCTGCCCGGCCCGGAGGCCGGGCACGTGGAGACCCCGGTACGGAGGGCGATCGGCGCATTGAGAGACCAAGAGCGTGTTCGCGTGCGACAATTGGGCCACATGCGCGAGGTCTGGCCGGGCGAGCCCTATCCACTCGGCGGCACCTGGGATGGCGTTGGCACCAGCTTTGCGGTGTTCTCCGAGGTCGCCGAGCGAGTCGAGCTGTGCCTATTTCATGACGACGGCACCGAGGAGCGCGTCGACCTGCCCGAGGTCGACGGGTTCGTCTGGCACGGCTACCTGCCGGGCATCCAGCCGGGCCAGCGCTACGGCTACCGCGTCCACGGCCCGCACGACCCGTCGCAGGGCCACCGGTGCAACCCGGCCAAGCTGCTCCTCGATCCCTACGCCAAGGCCATCGACGGCGAGCTGACCTGGAACCAGGCGCTGTTCCCCTATTACTTCACCGATCCGACCCGGCGCAACACCGAGGACAGCGCCCCCTACATGCCGAAGAACGTGGTCATCAACCCGTTCTTCGAGTGGGGCAACGACCGGCCGCCGCGCATCCCGTACCACCAGACCGTGATCTACGAGGCCCACGTGCGCGGGCTCACCATGCGCCACCCCGACGTGCCGCCCGACCTGCGCGGAACGTACGCGGGCGTGGGGCATCCGGCGATCATCGACCACCTGCTGTCGCTGGGGGTGACGGCGGTCGAGCTGATGCCGGTCCACCACTACATCCCCGAGCACTTCCTGGTCGCCCGCGGGCTGACCAACTACTGGGGCTACAACACCATGGCCTACCTGGCTCCCCACGGCGGCTACTCCAGCGCGGGGACGCGGGGGCAGCAGGTGCTGGAGTTCAAGGCGATGGTGCGGGCGCTGCACGAGGCGGGCATCGAGGTCATCCTCGACGTCGTCTACAACCACACGGCCGAGGGCGACCACATGGGGCCCACGCTGGGGTTCCGGGGGATCGACAACGCCGCCTACTACCGGCTGCACGACGGCGACCGGCGCTACTACCTCGACTACACCGGGTGCGGAAACTCCCTCAACGTACGCTCGCCGCACGCGCTGCAGCTGATCATGGACTCGCTGCGTTACTGGGTCCTCGACATGCACGTGGACGGGTTCCGGTTCGACCTGGCCTCGGCGCTGGCCAGGGAGCTGCACGACGTCGACCGGCTGAGCGCGTTCTTCGACCTGATCCAGCAGGATCCGGTGATCTCGCAGGTCAAGCTGATCGCCGAGCCGTGGGACGTGGGGCCCGGCGGCTACCAGGTCGGGAATTTCCCGCCTTTGTGGACGGAGTGGAACGGCAAATATCGCGACATCGTGCGCGATTTCTGGAGAGGCACGCATTCCGCGCTCCCCGAGTTCGCCTCCCGCCTGACCGGCTCCGCCGACCTGTACGAGTCCTCCGGCCGCCGCCCGGTCGCCTCGATCAACTTCGTGACCTGCCACGACGGTTTCACCCTCAGCGACCTGGTCTCGTACGACCACAAGCACAACGAGGCCAACGGCGAGGACAACCGCGACGGCACCAACGACAACCGCTCCTGGAACTGCGGCGCCGAGGGCCCCGTGGAGGACCCCGGCATCGTCCAGCTCCGCCACCGCCAGCGCCGCAACTTCCTGGTCACCCTGTTCCTGTCGCAGGGGGTGCCCATGCTCTCCCACGGCGACGAGCTCGGCCGCACCCAGCGCGGCAACAACAACGCCTACTGCCAGGACAACGAGCTGGCCTGGGTCGACTGGTCGATGCTGCACACGGAGCCGGAGCTGCTGGAGTTCGTCAGGGCGCTGTCGAAGCTGCGCCGCGAGCACCCGGTCTTCCAGCGCCGCCGCTTCTTCCACGGCCGCCATCCCAAGGACGGCAAGCGCGACCTGGTCTGGCTCACCCCGGGCGGCACGGAGATGACGGCGAGCGACTGGCACATCGGCTACGCCAAGTCGCTCATGGTCTACCTCAACGGCGAGGCCATCACCGAGCCCGGGCCGCGCGGCGAGCGGATCGTGGACGACTCGTTCCTGCTGCTCATCAACGCCCACCACGAGAACATGTCGTTCACGCTGCCGGGCGAGGAGTGCGGCACCGGATGGGTGCCCGTGCTCGACACCAGCCACGAGACGATGGAGGACGCGTTCGTGGACGAGGGCTGGCAGGCCGGCGACCTGGTCGCCGTCACGGCCCGTTCCCTCCAGGTCCTGCGCCAGCCGCGCTCGCGGTGAGCAGCATCAGCGCGAACGTCGCCACCCCCGCCAGGCCGTGCAGCGTCACCGCCAGCACCGGGAACCGGCGCCCGCCTGTCGTGTGCCGCCCGGCCCCGAGCCAGCGCGTGGACATCGTGAACCCCAGCAGCGCGGCCACCGCCAGCCCTCCGAACGCGGCCCACGCCAGCGCCCTGCTCCCCGTGACCAGCCCGCCCACCCAGCACACCAGCGCCGACACGGCCAGCGTCGGGTGGGAGAACACCAGCGCGGCCGGGAAGCGGGTGACCTTGGCCCGGCGCAGCCCGTCCCCGGAGAGCCAGAAGTAGAGCAGGTACACTCCGGCCAGCGCGGCGATCGCCCATGCCACAGCGGTGATCAGACCCACAGGGCCTCCCTCCCCCGATCCCCTTCCGCCACGTAAGCACGTGAACGCCCGCGCGTCCTTGGATACACAAAAGTGCTATACGCCCCATATCCCGAAATGCCCGCTCGCATCTGCTAGCTTTACCTTTCCGGTCGGATGTTGATTCCGGCCGGAACGTGTTTGTATGACCATTTCTCAGGCAACCGTGCGGCCCGTGTGCGCCGCCGACCACCCCACCGTCGAACGGCTCTGGCTCATGTTCCGCCACGACATGGCGGAGTTCCAGGGCGGGCTGCCCAACCCCGACGCCACCTATCACAGCGACCGGCTGCGCTCGGCGCTCGAGGACGACGACTGGGCGGCCTACCTGTTCACCAGCGACGACCGGCCCGTCGGGTTCTCGTTCGTGCGCGCGCTGTCCGGCCCGGCGCGCGTGCTGAACAGCTTCTTCGTGGTACGCGGCGCGCGCCGGTCCGGGATCGGGATGGAGGTCGTACGGGAGGTGATCTCCCGGCACCCCGGCCCCTGGAAGATCGCCTTCCAGGACTCGAACGCGGCGGCCGTCGCGTTCTGGCGGCGCGTCGCCATCGAGATCGCCGGTGAGGCGTGGACGGAGGAGCGCCTGGCCGTGCCGAACCGGCCCGACGTTCCCCCGGACGCGTGGATCTCCTTCACCACCGCCTGACCAGCCCAGAAACCGGGCGGGGCCCGCGACGAGCGGGCCCCGCCCCAGCGCGAGCTCCCGCGTGGGCCAACTGTCGGTGGGGTGTGCCAAGGTAGAGGAGTGCGGCGCATCTATCCCGACATACAGGACAACCCGGACATCGTGCAGGCGTACGCCTACCCCGAGGGGCGGCCGTGGCTGCGGCTCAACATGGTGGCCAGCGCCGACGGCGCGGCGTGGCTGAAGGGCCGCTCGGGCGGGCTGTCGAGCGCGGGTGACAAGCGGATCTTCCAGACCCTGCGCGGCCTGGCCGACGTCGTCCTCGCGGGCGCCGCGACCGTGCGCAAGGAGGGATACGGTCCCGTCCCCCCGCGTGACTGGTGGGGCGAGATCCGCGCGGGCAGGCCGGAGGTGCCGCCCATCGCGGTCATCACCCGCAGCCTGGACTTCGACCTCGACGCCGAGCTGTTCACCGAGGCGCCCAGCCGGACGATCGTGATCACCTGCGAGGCCGCCCCGCAGGAGCGGCGCAAGGCGGCGGCCAGGCACGCCGACGTCATCGTGGCCGGGGGCGAGAGCGTCGACCTGGCGCCCGCCGTCACGGAGCTGCACGGGCGCGGGCTGACCAGGATCCTGTGCGAGGGCGGCCCCAGGATCAACGCCCAGCTCGCGGCCCAGGACCTGGTCGACGAGATGTGCCTGTCCATCAGCCCGCTGCTGGTGGGGGGCGACGCGGCGCGCATACTCAACGGCGAGCCCTCGGAGGTCTCGCTGCGCCTCAGCCAGGTGCTGGAGGAGGAGGGGGTCCTCTTCTGCAAATACGACAGGGAGCAGAGCCATGACCGAGCCGACTGAGCCCACGGAGCCGACCGGGCTCGCGGAGCCCGCCGAAGAGCAGCCGGTGCCCAACCTGCCGGTGCGCCCGCCGGTGCCGCCCATGCTGGCCAAGCCGGTCAAGGCCATGCCCAAGCAGAACGGCTCGCTGTTCTACGAGCCGAAGTGGGACGGTTTCCGGTGCATCGTGTTCCGCGACGGCGAGGAGGTCTATCTGGGCAGCCGCAACGAGCGGCCGTTCACGCGCTACTTCCCGGAGCTGGTCGAGGCGGTCAGGGCGGAGCTGCCGGACAGGTGCGTGGTGGACGGCGAGATCGTGCTGCCGAGGGGGTCGCAGCTCGACTTCGACGCGCTGCAGCAGCGCATCCATCCGGCGGCCTCGCGGGTGAAGCTGCTGTCGGAGCAGACGCCGGCCCAGTTCGTCGCGTTCGACCTGCTGGCGCTGGGCGACGAGTCGCTGATGGAGACGCCGTTCTCGGAGCGCCGCGCGCGACTTGAGGGGATATTTTCGGAAAAGGGCGAGTCCATTCGGCTGACCCCGGTCACGACCGACGACGAGCAGGCGGCCGAGTGGTTCGAGATGTTCGAGGGCGCGGGGCTCGACGGCATCATCGTCAAGCCGGGCGACCAGCCGTACATCCCCGACAAGCGCACGATGTTCAAGGTCAAGCACGAGCGCACGGCCGACGTGGTGATCTGCGGCTACCGCGAGCACAAGTCGGGCCCGATCGTGGGGTCGCTGCTGCTCGGCCTCTACGGTGACGACGGCCGGCTGCACCACGTGGGCGTGGCGGCCTCGTTCCCGATGGCGCGCAGGGCCGAGCTGGTCGAGGAGATCAAGCCGTACCTCGCGGAGCTGAGCGAGCACCCCTGGGGCCACTGGGCCCAGCAGGCGGCGGCCAACGTCGGCCAGCCCGCCGCCGGGCCCGCGACGGGCGGGCAGCGGGTGCCCGGCGCGGTGTCGCGGTGGAACGCCAAGAAGGACCTGTCGTTCATCCCGCTCAGGCCGGAGCTGGTGATCGAGGTGGCCTACGACCAGATGGAAGGCGACCGGTTCCGGCACACGGCGCAGTGGCGGCGCTGGCGGCCCGACCGCACGCCGGAGTCATGCACGTACGAGCAGCTCGAACGTCCCGTGAGTTACAACCTGGACGACATCCTTGCCCGGTAGCCATGCCACCCGTTATATCTCGACATATGAGTACAGGGGATGAGTTAAAGGCAGCTGTGTCCGCCCGCCGGGACCTCGGGCCGGAGTTCGAGGACGCCGTGGTCGAGTCTTTCCTCGACAAGATGGGGCAGGAGGTCGACCGGCGGGTGGACGAGCGCATCGCGCAGCGGGCGTCGAAGGCGCCGGCACGCGACCGGGCGCCCGACGGGCAGCGGCTCGCCCTGGCGATCGTCTCGCTCAGCCTCGGCACCATCTCCACCCTCCTGCTGGTCCTGCTGGGGGACGACAAGGCGGGCTACCTGGTGCCGATCTGGCTCGGGATCATCATCATCAACGCGATCTTCAACTCGGGGAGGTCGAACGACAAGAGCGGCTGACTCCGGCGGCCCGCGCCTGATCCTTCACTCCGGGGAGGCGTCGGTCTCCACCGACCAGCTCCGGCGTGCGTTCAGCGTGGCGGGCTCGAAGCCGGCCAGCTGCTTGTAGCGCAGGGCGATCTCCTCGCGCTCGGCCAGCGGCAGGACGTCCTCGACGTCGGCGAAACCTCGCGGGGCGCGCTGGTGGGCCAGCTTCAGGACGACCTCGGGCCCGTCCTTGCGGTTGGCCAGCACGACGTTGTTCGTGACGGGCCGGCGCTGCTCCTCGTAGAACTCCAGCCCCCGGCCGGTCGCCAGCGCGTAGGCCAGGACGCGGGCGTCGATGATGGCCTGGGTGCCGCCGTTGGAGCCGGTGGGGTACATCGGATGCGCGGCGTCGCCCATCAGCGTCACCTTCTCCGTCGACCAGGACGGTAACGGGTCCCGGTCCACCAGCGGATACTCGAACACCTTCTCCGCCGCCGCCATGAGCCCGGGGATGTCGAGCTCGTCGCAGTGCCAGTCCGCCACGTGCGGGAGGACCTTCTCCAGGCTCACCGGCCGGTTCCAGTCGCCCCGGTGCGTGGCCTCCGCGGCCCTGTGCTGGATGCCCCAGTTGATCAGCTGCCTGCCGTCGGGGTCCGGCGGCGCGATGGGATAGATGACGATCTTCTGTGCGCCGTCACCCGCCATGATCATGGACTTGCCGGTCATGAACGGCGTGCTGTACGAGGTGCCGCGCCACAGCACGTCACCGCTCCATAACGGCTCGCCCTCCTCGGGGAACAGCGCCTGCCGGACGCCGGAGCGGATGCCGTCGGCGCCGATGAGCAGGTCCGCGTCGTGGTCGAGCTCGGTGACGGGCGACCCGGTCACCACCGCCTCCGCGCCGAGGCGCTCCTGGACCGCCCGCAGGAGCATGAACTGCAGCCGGCCCCGGTGTATCGAGTACTGGGGCCATTTGTAGCCGGCCGTCAGCCCGCGCGGTTCGGACCAGATGCGCTGGCCGTACCGGTTGACGAAGGTGAGGTCGGCGGTCTCGACGCCGATCTCCGCCAGGCGGTCGGCCAGGCCGAGTTCGATGAGCTCGCGTACGGCGTGGGGCAGGATGTTGATGCCCACGCCCAGCGGCTGGAGCTCGTCGACCGCCTCGTGGATGACCACATCGGTGACTCCCGCGGCGTGCAGGCTCAGGGCCGCGGTCAGCCCGGCGATGCCCGCCCCCGCGATGACGACGCGCATGGAGCGACATTAACCGAAGAAATGCGGAAAAAGGAGCCTATGTGAGCCAGATGAGCCCGGCGAAACGACCGCCCGGCTGCTCCCTGCGGTGCGAGTAGAGCTCCGCCGACTCGATCGTGCAGCGGGCGTCATGGCGTACGTCCTGGACCCCCGCGGCACGGAGCTGGGCCTCGATCCCGGCCCGCAGGTCGAGCGCGGGCGTCTCCCACGACGTCGTGGACCACGTCTCGGGGACGCGGGAGGCCACCCGCTCGCGCAGGTCGGCGGGCACCTCGTAGCAGCGGCCGCACGCGCCGGGCCCGACCAGCGCGACCATCCGGCCCGGCGCCGCACCCTTGGCCGCCATGGCCGCCACCAGGGCGCTCGCGATGCCCGCCTCGGTGCCGGGGCGGCCGGAGTGCGCGGCGCCCACCATGCGCGCCACCGGGTCGGCCACCAGCACCGCCGGGCAGTCGGCCCCGAGCGAGGCCAGCGCCAGCCCCGGCTCGGTGGTGAACACGCCGTCGAGCGCGGGCGGATCGTCCCCGAAGGGCTCGCTGACGTACGCGACGTCGGCACTGTGGACCTGGCGCATGAACACGACGCCTCGCACGCCCAGCTCGGCGGCCACCCCCGCCCGGTTGGCCCGCACGGCCTCCGGGTCGTCGCCGACCATCCCGCCGAGGTTGCGCGACCCGAACGGCGGGACGCTGATCCCTCCGTGGCGATCGGTGACGGCGACACGCACTCCAGGGGCCAGCTCCATGGCTCGATCTTAGAGCGCGAGACTCACCGGCCCTGCCAGGTGGCCCGCTCCTTGGCGAGGAAGGCGGGCACGGCGGCGTGGAAGTCGGCGCTGCCGAAGACCGTGGCCACGATGTCGTCGCCGTCCGGCAGGCCGGCCACGCGCAGCCGCCTGACCGCCTCCTTGGCCGCCCACATCGACAGCGGCGCGTGGGAGAGCAGCCGCTCCTCCACCTCCGCCTGCCGCGCGGGCAGGTCGTCGGGAGCGCACAGCTCGGCCACGAACCCGGCGGCGTGCGCCTCCTCGGCCGTGTACATGCGGGCCCGCAGCAGCATGTCCAGCGTGCGGGCGGGGCCGAGGTGGTGGACGAGCAGCGAGTACGTGTTCATCGACAGGCAGTTGCCCAGCGTCCTGGCGATGGGAGCCCCGAACCGGGCATCCGGCACGGCCAGCCGCAGGTCGCAGGCGGCGGCCACGACCAGCCCCCCGCCCACGCAGTAGCCCTGGACGACGGCCACGGTGGGCACCTTGACGCGTTCGAGCCGGTCGATGATCCGCTGGACCTTGCGCTCGTACGCGATCCCGTCGTCCCCATCGACAAAGGTGGAAAACTGCGAAATATCGGTGCCCGCCACGAAGGCCCGACCACCGGCCCCCGACAACACGAGCAGCTTGATGGCGGGATCCGCGTCGGCCCGCTCGCAAGCGTCGTAAAGGCCGTCCCACATCGCCCAGGTCAGCGCGTTGTGCTGCTCCGGCCGGTTGAACGTGACCCGCAGCACGGGCCCGTCGGCGACGACGACAAGCTCGGTCACACCGTCTCCTTGGCTCTTCGTGGGATGAGCTTCAGCAGCGAGGGCCCGGCCGCCAGCAGGGCGGCCGACACGAGCACCGCCAGCGCGATCGGCCGGGTGAGGATGATCGTCAGATCGCCGTCCCCCATCGCGGACGTCTGCACGAGCGCCTTCTCGAACAGCGCCCCGATCACCAGCCCGAGCACGAGCGGCGCCATCGGCAGATCAAATTTTTTCATGAAATATCCGATCAGTCCGGAAACGAACACGATCCACACGCTGAACATGTTGTTGTCGATCGAATAGGCCCCGACGAAGCTGGTGACCAGGATCAGCGGATACAGGTACCCGTACGGGATCCGCAACATCTGCGCGAACAGCGGCGCCAGCGGCAGGTTCAGCACCAGCAGCAGCACGTTCCCGATGAAGAATGAGGCCAGTAGCCCCCACACCAGCTCCGGCTGCTCGTCGAAGAGCAGCGGCCCCGGCTGGATCCCGTACATCGTGAACGCCCCCAGCAGCACGGCCGTGGTCGCGCCGCCCGGGATGCCCAGCGCGAGGGTGGGCACGAAGTTGGCGTTCGCGGCGGCGTTGTTGGCGCTCTCCGGCGCCGCGACGCCCTCGATCGCACCCTGCCCGAACTCGTCCCGGTGCCGCGAGACCCGCTTCTCCACCCCGTACGCGAGGAAGGACGCCAGCGTGGACCCGGCGCCGGGCAGGCAGCCGAGCAGGTAGCCGATCACGCTCCCCCGGGCGATCGCCCCCTTGGAGCGGGACAGCTCCTCCCGGGTGATCACCAGGTCCCTGAAGCGGGCCCGGATGGGCTCGGCCGCACCCTGCCTGATCTGGTAGAGCACCTCCCCCACCGCGAACAGCCCGATCATCACCTGGACGAACGGCAGCCCGGACAGCAGGTCCACGTCCCCGAAGGTGTAGCGGGGCAGCCCGGTGGCCGCGTCCACGCCGACGGTCGCGAGCAGGACGCCGAGCACGGCCATCGCCAGGCCGCGCAGCCGCGCCCCGCCGGAGAAGCTCACGATGGTGGCCAGGCCGAGGACCATGACGGCGAGGTTCTCGGGCGGGCCGAAGTCGAGCGCCAGCTTGGCGAACGGCGGCGCCATCGCCACCAGCAGCACCAGCGAGACGATCGCGGCGGCGAACGACCCGATGGCCGCGATCGCCAGCGCCGCCCCGGCCCGTCCCTTGCGGGCCATCTGGTAGCCGTCGATCGCGGTCACCACGCTGGCCGCCTCGCCGGGCGTGGAGATCAGCACGGAGGTGATCGTGCCGCCGTACTGGGCGCCGTAGTAGATCCCGGCGAGCATGATGAGCGCGGTCAGCGGCTCGAACGACAGCGTCAGCGGCAGCAGCACGGCCACGCCGGTCGTCGAGCCCAGCCCCGGCAGCAGGCCGATGACGGTCCCGGCGAGCACGCCGACGAAGCACCACAGCAGGTTGGCGGGCGTGAGGGCCGCGCCGAAGCCCATGACCAGGTTGTCCAGCATCACCCGTCACCTCCGACGCCCAGCAGCCCGCCGGGCAGCGGGACGGCCAGGAACAGCACGAACACCGCGTAGATCACCACCGTGGCGGCCACGGCCACGCCCGCCGCCGGCACGACCCGCTGCTTCTCCACGAACGCCGACACGGCGAAGACCAGCAGCCCGAACGCCACCAGGAACCCGGTCAGCGGCACCAGCAGCAGCGCGACCAGCAGCATGGCGAACACGGTCCACAGCGTCCTGACGCGCCGCGGGTCGTCCGCCTCGGTGGCGGGCGCGGCACGGCGTACGGACTGCAGGAGGCAGGCGGCCGAGAGCACGGCCAGCGCCACGCCGCTCACCAGCGGCAGGAACCCGGGCCCCACCTGCCCGCCGTCCTTGGTGATGCCGTAGCCGAACGAGACGGCGGCCATGGCCGTCGCCAGGCAGACCAGCACCGCCCAGACGACGGCCTCGCCGCGGAGCAGTTGCCTCATGACGACTTCTTCAGCACCGGCGCGAGCGCCGTGTCGAGCTGTTCGAGGTATTCGCCGAAGTCGGCGCCGTACAGCTCGGCCTGCTGCAGGTAGTTGTCCTTGAGCCACTTCTGGAACTCGGCGGTCTTGGCCACGCCCCTGGCCGCCTGCTCCCAGTACGCCTTCTCCCGCGCGTCCAGCCCGCCCGGCCCGATGAAGCCTCTGAACTGCACGTACGAGACGTCGATGCCCTGCTCCTTGGCCGTACCCAGGGAGGCGAACTCGGGGTAGGTGTAGCGCTTGTCCGTGGTGACGCACAGGCCCCGGAGGTCGCCGGACCTGAACTGGCCGATCACCTCGCCCGGGTTGAGCAGGGCGACCTGGATCTGGCCGCCGAGCACGGCCGGCACCAGCTCGCCGCCCGACTCGAACGGCACCCGCTGGAACTTCACGCCGGTCTTCTGCTCGATCATCGTGAAGATCACGTTGTCCACGCCGTACGCACCCGACATGCCCACGCTCACCCGGCCGCTCCTGGCCGCGCCGACCACGTCGGCGCACGTCTTGAGCGGCGAGTCCTTCCTGACCACGACGATGCCGCCGTCCTCGGCCAGCTTGGCGACCGGCGTGAAGTCCTGCCGGGTGAAGGACACCTGGCCGCTGAGCGGCAGCGACAGGATGGCGTTCTCGGTGGCGAGCAGGTACTTGCCGTCACCCTTCTTGCCGAGCAGGGCCGAGTAGCCGACCGCGCCCGAGCCGCCCTCGCGGTTCTCCACGGTGACCTTCAGCCCGGGCTGGGCCTTCTCCAGGGCGGCGGCGATGGCGCGGCCCGCCAGGTCGCTGCCGCCGCCCGCCGAGAACGGCACGATCATGCGGACGTCGCCGCGCGGCTTCCACGCGCCGCCCCCGGCGTCGGCGTTCGTGCCGCAGGCGGCGACCCCGAGCAGGAGCACGGCGACCCACGCCCCCCTCATGACGCCTGCTCCGCGAGCTTGGCGGCGAACTTGTCCAGGTTGATGATGAAGCGTTCGTGAGTACCCTCGCCGACCTTCCCGTTGGCGTCCTCGGCGACCACGGCGAACACGACGCGCCGCCGGTCCACCTCGGTCACCGTGGCGGTCGCGGTCACCTCGCCCCCTTTGAGCGTGGGCGCCACGTGCGCGATCTCGACCTTGCTGCCGACGCTGCCCTCGCCGTCGGCCAGGTACGGGGCCAGCGCCTCGATGGCGGCGTCCTCGATCAGGTGGACCAGGTTGGGGGTCGAGAAGATGTCGTGGTCGCCGCGGCGGGTGCAGTGCCGCTCCGTCACGACCCAGGTGAGGCCGGCGCTCACACCCGGGGTCAGCTGGTCGCTCATGAACTCTCCAAGGGGGTGGGGGATTGGGCCGCCGCGCCTTCGGCGAGCAGCCGGTCGATCTCCTGCTCGGTCAGACCGCACTCGCGCAGCACCTCCACGGTGTCCGCGCCGAGCGACGGTCCGGCGGGGCCGCGTCTCGTCGGCGTGTCCGAGAAACGCATGGCCGAGCCGAGCTGGCGTACGGGGCCCATCTCGGGATGCTCGGCATCCCAGAAGAACCCGCGCTGGTTCAGGTGCTCGTCTTCGAACACCTGGGAGTAGTCGGAAATGGGGGCGCACGGGACGCCGTGCTCGTCGAGCGCGGCCACGACCTCGGCCGTGGTGCGCCGGGTGGTGGCCGCCTCGATGGCCGGGATCAGCTCGTGGCGCAGGCCGTGCCGATCGTGCGCGTCGGTGTAGCGCTCGTCGTCGAGCAGGGCGGTCAGGCCGAGCGCCACGCAGAAGCCGCGCCAGGTCTTGGGGGTGACGGCGCCGACCGTGCACCAGCCGTCGGAGGTGCGGACGGCCTGGTACGGCGCCGTGCTCTGGTGCGCGGACCCGAGCGGCCCGCCCACCTCGCCGGTGGCGAAATACTTGCCCGCCTCCCAGATGGCGAACGACACGGCCGACTCCAGCAGCGACACGTCCACGTGCTGGCCCTGGCCGGTCAGCGCGCGGGCGTGCAGCGCGGAGATCGCTCCGAGCGCGCCGTAGAGCCCGCACACCAGGTCCGCGATGGGCACGCCGACCTTGACCGGGTCGCCGCCCGGCATGCCGGTGACGCTCATCAGGCCGCCCCTGGCCTGGGCCATGATGTCCAGGCCGGGCAGGTCCGCGAGCGGGCCGGCCTGGCCCCAGCCGGAGGCGGAGACGTACACGAGGCCGGGGTTGAGCTCCTTCAGGTCGGCGAAGCCGAGCCCGAGCCGGCGCATGGCGCCGGGGCGGAGGTTCTCCACCAGGACGTCGGCGTCCTCGACGAGGCGGCGGAAGGCCGCCACGCCGAGCTCGGACTTCAGGTCCAGCGCGACCGACCGCTTGTTCCTGTTGAGCCGGGCGAACGGGGAGCTGTGCCCGGCCGTGAACGGGCCGACGGCGCGCACTCCGTCGCCTCCGTCGGGGTTCTCGACCTTGATGACGGTGGCGCCGAGGTCGGCGAGCTGCATGGCCGCGAAGGGGGCCGCCATGAACGCGCCGACCTCGACGACCCGGATGCCGGACAGTGGAGTGGTCATGTGTTACGAAAACCTCACTTCGGGCCGGATTGGTCTATTGTCTACAGAAGACAAGTGAGCTAGACAAGGGTTCTGCCGGAAGTTCTTCGGCACTATGGCGGCAGACGATGATCGCCTACGACAAGAGAGACCACGATGCGCATCGAGGCACCCCCCAGCATGGTTCAGCTCGCCACCGAGGCGCTGATGCGCATGCTGCTCAGCGGCAAGCTGCAGCCGGGCGACCGGGTCGTGGAGAACCAGCTCACCCAGGAGCTGGGCGTCAGCAGGCCGCCGCTGCGCGAGGCCATGCGCGTGCTGGAGCAGCAGGGGCTGATCACCCAGCAGCCGCGGCGGGGCGCGTTCGTCACGCAGCTCACGCTGCACGACATCTACGAGATCGTCACGCTGCGGCGGGAGCTGGAGCGGATGGCCGTGGACCTCGGCGTCCCGGTACGCGAGCCCGCCCGGCTCCGGCGCTGCCACGCCGCGCTCGACCGGCACGAGGCCGCCGCGCGATCCGGCGACTGGCTGGGGGTGCTGGAGCAGGCCGTCGAGTTCCACAGCTCGGTCATCGGGCTGTCCGGGCACCGGCGGCTGGAGGAGGCCTACCGGTCGATCCAGCTCCAGATGCTGCTCTGCATGGGCATGAACCGGCAGGTCAGGGCGTCCGGCGAGTCGCTCGTCGACGACTGGGAGCGGCATCGGCGGCTGCTGGAGGTGATCGAGGCCGGCTCGCCCGAGGCCGTGCACCGGGAGCTGGCCGGGCACGGTGACATGGCGTTCCTCGACGGCATCGAGGACCGGGTCGGCGGACACTCCCCCGAGTCGCTGGCCTGGCTGAAGCGGGTCAGGGAAGGAAACACATGATCGAGGCTCTCCAGGAGGCGGTGGGCTGGACGGGGCCGCCGCGCGAGGACGTCGTCGAGCGGCGGCACCTGGCTTTCTACCTGCGCGCCGTCGGGGCGTCGGGCGACGAGGTGCCGCCCACGTTCACGGCGTGCTTCCTCGACGAGCCGCCGTCGCTGCCGGCCGCCTCGTCGTACGGGTCCGGCTGGCTGAACGGCGGCGACCGGTTCGAGTACCACGCGCCGCTGCGCGTGGGCGACGTGATCGTGTCGCGGCCCCGGTTCACCGGGGTCGTCGAGAAGAACGGGTCGGCGGGGCCGATGGCGCTGCTGACGTTCGAGACGGAGTTCCGCCGGCCGGACGGCGAGCTGGTGGTCAGGCACATCGGCACCAGGATCAGGAAATGACCGACATTCCCCCACTGACGGAGACGACCACGCTGCGGAGGCTCGTCGAGTACGCCGGAGCGTCGGGCGACTTCTACGAGATGCACTACGACCTCGGCTTCGCCCGCTCGCTCGGCCACCCCGAGCTGGCCGTGCACGGGCTGCTCAAGGCCGCCTACCTGGGCAGGCTCGTCACCGGCTGGCTCGGCGGACGGGGGCGGCTGGCCGTGCTGGAGGTCAGCTACCGCGGCATGGACTTCCGCGACCGCGCCCACACGTGCCGGGGCCGGGTGGTGTCGACCGACGGCAACCGGGCGGAGCTGGAGCTGTGGGGCGAGGACGACACGGGCCGCCGCACCACGCTCGGCCGCGCGGAAGTGGTCTACGACGAGGAGGTCAACGGCTGAGGCGGTGGACGGTGAGCGGGCCGCCGCCCCAGCGGCCGATCGCCTCGTCGTCGGCGAAGGCCAGCACGCGCATCATGTTGCCGCCGTCGCTGAGGTCCACGCTGCGGCGCAACCTCCGCCGCAGCGGGCGGGGCAGGGCGGTCGTGCCGGCCTCGACCGTGTCGCCGTAGTGCGGGGCGAAGGAGACGCCCGCGAAGCCGGTACGGCTCAGCAGCCTGCGCACGGTCCACGGGGAGTAGAACATCAGGTGGTTCCTGGTGAAGCCGCTCCACGCCGGCCCGTACGCCTTGAGCAGCAGCGACTGGGCGTTCACGGTCAGGATGAGCAGCACGCCGCCGGGCGCCAGCAGGCGGCGGAAGCTTCGGAAGTCGTCCAGCGGCCTGGGCAGGTGCGCGAGCACCGACCAGAGCGTGATCACGTCGAACCCGCCCGCGGCGATCTCCGGCACGTCCTCGGGGGCGCCCAGATACGCGCGTGCCCTGCTCAGCCGCTCGTTGGCCTGGACGACGGACTCCGGCGACAGGTCCACGCCCCAGGCGTCGAACCCGCGCCGCTCGGCCAGCTCCAGGAACAGCCCGGTCCCAGACCCGAAGTCGAGCAGCCGGCGCTCCTTGCCCTCGTCGAACACCGGCGAGAACGCGTCCATGGTCAGCTCGTACCGGCGCTGCCGTTTTGCGGCGTACGAGCCGGTCAGGAAGGTGTTGTAGCCGGTGGCGTACAGGTCGCCGAGGCGTTCGGGCAGGATGTTGGGGTTGCGGTAGAGGAAGCCGCACGAGGGGCAGCGGACGACGTGATAGTGCCAGCCGTTGCCGGAGGGCTCGAACATCGGCTGCTGGCGCGACTCCCCGCACATCATGCAGGCCAGGAACTCCTCGTTCGCCTTCAGCGGCCTGAGCCTGCGGTAGTCCGTCAGCTCCATGACCGGGGCCCGCGTGGTCAGCAGCTGCCACTGCGCCTCGCGCACCAGGCGCTCCCCCGGACGGACGTACACGCGCTGCGCCCAGGGAATGCGGTCGTATCGGGAGCCATACACCAACCGGCTCAACAGTCGATATGCCATGCGAAGCGTCTTCCCCGACGCCAAGGACCGCTATGCGTGAAGATCCGGGCACTTTACGTGATCTTAGGGCTTCATGGCGAATGATGACAAGCAAGCATATGCTTGGTCCGTGTCTGACTATCGCAATCTCGTCGGCGGCGAGCTGGTCCCCGCAAGCGACGGCAGAACCCTCGACTCGGTCAACCCGGCGACCGGGGAGGTGTGGGCGCGGATCCCGGCGAGCGGGCCGTCCGACGCCGAGGCGGCCGTGGCGGCGGCCCGGCGCGCCTTCCCCGCCTGGTCGGCGCTGCCCGCCCTGGCCAGAGCGGGTTACCTGCGCAAGGTGTCGGAGGTGTTCGCCCGCAACGCCGAGGAGCTGGCCAGGCTGGAGACGCGCGACAACGGCCGCATCCTGCGCGACACGCTGAAGAAGGACCTGCCCGGGATGGCGTACCTGTGGCAGCTGGCCGCCGGGCAGTGCCTGGACGCGGCCAAGGGCGACACGGTCATCCTCGGCCCGGACACGCTCGGGCTGACGCGGCGGGAGCCGTACGGGGTGGCGGTCTGCATCATCCCGTGGAACTCACCTGTCTCCACGTTCTCGGCCAAGGCGGCGTACGCGCTGGCGGCCGGCAACACGGTGATCGTCAAGCCGGCCGAGCAGGCGAGCGCGTCGGTGCTGCGGCTGGGCGAGCTGCTGGCGGAGGTGTTCCCGCCCGGGGTGCTGAACATCGTCAGCGGCCTGGGCGAGGAGGTGGGGGACGCGCTCGTACGGCACCGCGACGTCGCCAAGATCAGCCTCACCGGCTCGACGGCCACCGGCCAGGCCATCACCCGGGCGTCGGCGGACGCGCTGAAACCGCTGACGTTCGAACTCGGGGGCAAGTCCCCGAACATCGTCTTCCCCGACGCCGACCTGGACGCGGCCGCCCAGGGCGTCACCGTGAACTCCGTCTACACCGGCAACGCCGGGCAGGTCTGCGTGGCGGGCTCCCGCATCCTCATCCACCACTCGATCTGGGACGAGCTGCTGGAGCGCATCGCGCGCATCTGCGCCGAGCTGGTCCTGGACGACCCGCTCGACCTGCGGACGACCATGGGCCCGATCGTCTCCTCGGCCCAGTACGAGCACGTGAGGTCGTACCTGGAGCTGGCCGAGAAGGAGGGGGCGAGCCTGCTCTTCGGCGGACGGACGGGGGCGGAGGTCGTGCCCGGCCTGCCGGGCGGCTACTGGGTCTCCCCCACCCTCTACACGACCACGGACAACTCGCTCCGGCTCTGCCAGGAGGAGATCTTCGGCCCGGTGGCGGTGGCCATGCCGTTCTCCTCCGACGAGGAGGCCCTGGAGATCGCGAACGACTCCCGCTACGGCCTGGCGGCCGGCGTCTGGACACGTGACCTGGGGCGGGCGCACCGTTTCGTGCGCGATCTGCAGAGCGGGACGGTGTGGGTGAACACGTTCCGGCAGATGCCGCCCGGCCTCCCGTTCGGGGGCGTCAAGGACAGCGGGTACGGGCACGATTCGGTCCTCGAGTACACCCGCGAAAAGGCGGCCATAATCCAGATTTAGTCGGATAGATTTACGCCTCATGAGCGAGGGGATCAAGGACGAATCCGAGCTGCCGGACGCAGCCGCGCAGTCCCGTGCGTCCGTACTACGCAGTCGCGCCGAATCGTACATCGCCCTGTCGAGGTATGACGCCGCGATCGCGGATCTGACGGAATCGATCGCGTTAGTACCGGACAACGCCCGCGCCTGGCGGCTGCGCGGCGAGAGCCATCGCGTCATCGAACGCTACGAGACCGCCCTGGAGGACTTCGACGAGGCGCTCAAGCTGGAGCCGGACAGCGCGTACGCGCTGGGCTCCCGGGGCCAGACCTACGCCGCGATGGGCCGCCTGGACGAGGCCATGACCGACTTCGAGCACGCTCTCACCCTCTCCCCCGACTCCCTGTGGATCCTGGAGGCGAAGGCCGACGTCCTGGTGGACCTGGACCGCCTGGACGAGGCCCTGGAGGAACACGCCAAGATCATCGCTCTGAACGCGGACCTGCCCTACTCCTGGGCCGCCCGGGGCGACCTGTACCAGCGCATGCACCTCTACGCCGAGGCCATCGATGACTACACGAAGGCGCTGGAGGCGAACCCGGAGTACGTGCGCGCGCTGAGCCGGCGGGGCGAGGCGTACCGCATGATCGACCGGTACGAGGAGGCGCTGGCGGACCTGAGCCGCGCGGTGGAGCTCGACCCCGAGAACGACCGGGCCTATGGCAGCCGGGGGGCGGTGCTGAGCGAGCTGGGCGACAACGAGGCGGCGCTGAGCGATCTGAACCGGGCGATCGAGCTGGATCCCGAGTACATCTGGGCGTTCCGCGTACGCGGGGAGATCCTGCAGGAGGCGGACCGCCACGAGGAGGCGATCTCCGACTTCACCCGGGCCCTGCACCTGGAGTTCGGGGACTGACCTCGCGGGCGGGCGTGGCGGCCAGGTGCAAGACCTGGCCGCGCCCCCGTCTATGCGTTGCGGGTCTCCAGCAACCGGTCGAGCCTGCGGCCGAGGTCGACCATGTCGTGCCGCAGGGAGTCGAATACCCCGAGGATCTCCGCGCGGGCGGAGATGAATTGATCGTTGGTCTGCCGTCGAAGACCTGTCAGTTCGTCGCCCAGGGCCGCGAAGTCCTGGGAGATCTCCAGCTGAACATCCGCGATCTCGGCCCGCATCTCGGCGACGGCGATGTCCGCCGAGGTGATCTTCGAGCCTTTCGCGCGTGTACGTCTCCCCGTTCGCAGGTGGGCATGGCTGTAGTCGTCAGAATCTGCGTCACCGGAACGCACGATCGCTTCGAACGCGTCGATGCGGAGCTTCAAAGCGCGGATCTCCGCCTCAATGTCCACGTACTCCTGCCTTTGCATGTACTCGGAAGGGATTCCGTGCCCCGATGACGCGAATCTCCGCTTCCCCTGAGACATCGTCGCAGGTAGCGCGAGATTGCGAGGCTCGGCGAGAACGCGCTGGGTGTGGTTTTCTCTGTCTCGGGAGTGCCAGAGATCTCTGCGGGGATGACGTATGTAAGCCGCGCGGTCGCAGGAAATGACCAACCATCCGATGACTCTCCAAGGAGGATAAATGCGGATGGATATGTGCATGATGGTCGGCATGATTGACAAGATCGCGTGGATCCACCTGGCGGACGGCAAGATCCTCAGTACCCGGTCACGGGGCAAGACCGTCTACTACCTCCCCGGTGGCAAGCGCGAACCCGGCGAGAGCGACCTCGACACCCTCGTCCGCGAGATCGACGAGGAGCTGTCGGTCGCCATCGTCCCCTCCACCGCCGTCCACCTGGGCACGTACCAGGCTCAGGCGGACAGCCACGCCGACGGCGTGATCGTGAAGATGACCTGCTACACCGCCGACCACGAGGGGACGCCGACGCCCAGCAGCGAGATCGAGGAGGTGGTCTGGCTCACCTACGCCGACCGCGACCGCGTGGCGCCCGTGGACCAGATCATCTTCGACGACCTCCACCAGGACGGCCGCCTGCGCTGACCCGATGTCCGTCCGGGCACATCGGGCCGTCCGGGGGTCACCCCGGACGGCCGTCGGGTCGCCTACCCCGCCCAGGCGGGCAGGGGGAGGCGGGGCGCGGACAGGGGGCGCATGGCGATGCGGAGCAGGGCCAGCGCGTTGTCGTCGCCCGCGATGCGGTTGGCGCTGAGCTCGTCGCAGGACTGGCAGTGGTGGATGATCAGCCACTCCCCGTCCGGCCGGACGGTGATGCTCAGCGCCGCCATCCTGCCCCGGCAGGCCGCGCGGCGATCCCCCGGGATCCGGTGGTCGACGTGCAGGCTCGTCAGGCAGTGCGGGCAGTGGTTACGGTGGGCGGTGCCCGGCGCGATCATCGGGACGTCCAGCCTGCAGGAGACACAGCGGAACGCGTCCGGGTGATGCGCTTTCTTGCGTTGCCGGGCCCTGTCCCGGACCGGATTCCTCCTGGGCATGTCACAGACCGCCGAACGCCTCGAGCGGGAACGGCGGCTGCGCCAGCGGCCGTACGGCCATGCGCATGAGGATGAGCTGGTTGTCGTCCCCGCAGATGGGGTTGGACGTCAGCTCACCGCACCGGGTGCAGCGATGGATGAGCATCCAGTCGCCGGTGCGCAGGACCGCGATCGAGATCGGGATCATCCGCGCCCCGCACTCCGAGGGGCCGCCTTCCGCACGGTCGAGCACGTGCTGCGAGTGCAGGCAACTCGGACAGTGGTTGCGGCGGGTCCCGTCCGGCGCGGTCACGGCCACGGTCAGGCCGCAGCGCACGCACGGGAAGGTGTCGGTGTTCACGATGGAACGAGGTTTGCCGTTGGTGGACAACCTGGGTACTCCTTGCCGGAATGACTTTGTCGAAAGGCAGCAAGAGAGCGCCGAGCGAGCCTCGCAGTGTATGCGGGCATGCTGGTACGGCAGGCGGTCCGGCCGGTCAGAGGTGGTGTTTCAGAGGCAGGATCCGCCCACGGCACGACGAGGCGCGCAAGGCGCGGTGCCAGGCATTAATCCACCCCTCCCCAGATCATGAGTTCCATCGTCAGGACATCAGGGAGATTAGCGGGGCGAGTCCGGCGGCCGCCAATGGTTTTCCTGGCTGTCTGGTTTTCCTGGCCATCGACCGAATGATCTTCTAGGTTCGGACGTATGGGCATCGGGACCACCGAGGAACACCAGGCGCTGGCCGACTCCGTACGGGGGCTCGCCACGCGCACGACCGAGCACGCGGCTCTGGCGGGGCAGGGGATTCTGGGGCTGCATCTGCCCGAGGAGTGCGGCGGGCAGGGGTATGGGCTGCTGGAGTTGTGCGTCGCGCTGGAGGCGCTGGGTGAGCGGCGGGTCCCGGGCGCGTACCTGCCGACCGTCCTGACCTCGGCCGCGCTCACCTGGCCCGGACCGGCCCACCCGACCGCGCTCCCTCAGCCGGGAACGGGCCGCCCGGCCGGAGGCGCTGCGGTCGCCGGGCCGGGGGCGGGCCGGTCGTCCGCAGTCGGAGCGTCGCTGATCGCGGGGCTCGCCGACGGGTCCATGACCGCAGCCGTCGCGGTCCCCGCCGAGGATGGCGCTCCGGGACGCGTCCTGGCGCTGGGCTCTCCGGAGGCCGACCTCTTCCTCGTGCCGGTGAACGCCCGGGGATGGGCGGTGCTCGACCGTGCCGACGTCGTCGCCGAACCCGCCGACGGCGTCGACCCCGACCGGCCGCTCTGCTCCGTCATAGCGCGCACCGTGCCCGCCGACCGGGTCCTCGGCGAGGTGCCGGTACGGGAGCTCGCCGCCGTACTGCTGGGGGCGGACGCGTGCGGCGTGGCGGCGTGGGCCGTGCGCACGGCGGCCGAGTACGCCAAGGTACGCGAGCAGTTCGGGCGGCCGATCGGGCAGTTCCAAGGGGTCAAGCATCGGGTGGCTGCCGCGCTCGTGACCCTCGAACAGGCACGCGCCGCCGTATGGGACGCCGCCAGAGCCCTGGACGCCACACCCGGGGGCGGGCTCGGGGGCGAGGTCAGGCTGGCGGTGGGGGTGGCCGGGGTGCTGGGGACCGAGGCGGCCGTGCGGTGCGCGGCGGACGCGATCCAGGTGCTCGGCGGCATCGGCTACACCTTCGAGCACGACGCCCACCGCTACTACCGCCGGGCCCTGTCCGACCGCATGCTGGCCGGCGACCCGGGACCGTGGGCCGAGGAGGTGGCCGGGCTGGCGGTGGCCGGGGTGCGGCGAGCGATGGAGCCGGACCTGCCCGAGGAGGCGGCCGCCGTCAGGGACGCCATCAGGGCGGAGGCCGAGTCACTGCGGGCCGAGGAGCCACTGGCGCGACTGGGCAGGTTCGCGAGGGAGGGGTGGATCATGCCGTACCTGCCCAGGCCCTGGGGCAGGGACGCCTCGCCGCTGGAGCAGGTGATCATCCACCAGGAGTTCCGCGACCTCAAGCGGCCGAACCTGGGCATCGCGGCCTGGGCCGTCCCCTCCATCGTCCGGTACGGCACGCGGGAGCAGCAGGAGCGGTTGCTGCCGAGGACGTTCACCGGGGAGATCGTGTGGTGCCAGCTGTTCAGCGAGCCCGGCGCCGGGTCGGACCTGGCCGGGCTGGCGACGAAGGCCACGAGGGTGGAGGGCGGCTGGTCGCTGACGGGTCAGAAGATCTGGACGTCCCTCGCGCAGTTCGCCCATTGGGGTATCTGCCTCGCCCGGACTTCTCCCGAAAAAGCGAAACACAACGGGATCACGTACTTCCTGGTGGACATGGCGTCCCAGGGGGTCACCGTCAGGCCGCTCAAGGAGATCAACGGGGACGAGGTGTTCAACGAGGTCTTCCTCGACGACGTCTTCGTACCGGACGACCTGGTCGTCGGCGCGGTGGACGAGGGCTGGCGGGTGGCCCGCGACACGCTCTCCCACGAACGCGTCGCGCTCGGCGACTCCTGGGGCCCCGGCTCGCAGCACACCGACATGGCCGAGCTGATCGCGACGCTGCCCCCGCTCCGGCAGTCGCAACGCGAGCAGGCCGGTCGGCTGTGGGCCGAGGGCCAGGCCATCTCGGCACTCGGCCTGCGCGTGACGCTCTCCAAGCTGTCCGGCGTGGACGCCGCGACCGCGTCCAGCGTGCGGAAGTTGCTCGGTATGCGGCACGCTCAGGCGATCTCGGAGTTCTGCTGGTCGCTGGCCCCGGCGAGCCGCCGCTGGAACCGCATGATCCTCGCGACGCGGGCGTTCACGATCGGCGGCGGCACCACGGAGGTGCAGCTCAACATCATCGCCGAACGCGCCCTCGGCCTGCCGCGCGACCCGTGATCAGCTCTTGGGGTAGTACGGCGCCGCCAGGTGCGCGTACACGATCGTGTTGTCCCGGTAGCTGTGCGCCTGCCGGTCGAACGTCCCGCCGCAGGTCACCAGCCGCAGCCCGGGATAGGCGAGCCTGCCGTACACCTTCTTGACGGGAAAGCTGCGCTTCGGCGTGTGCTCGACCTTGTCGACGACGAACACGGCCACCGATCGGTCGGCACGCAGCACCTGCACCTGGTCGCCGCGCTTGACGTTCTTGAGGTTGGCGAAGACGGCGGGGCCGGACCTGGTGTCCAGGTGGCCGGTGATCACGGCGGCGCCGCGCTGGCCGGGCACGGGGCCGTAGCGGTACCAGCCGGCCAGGTCCGGAGGGTCGAACGGCGGGTTCTCGATGGCGCCCGCCGCGTCCAGACCCAGCTCCATGAGCGAGGCGGCCACGCCGATGGACGGGATGTAGACGGCGGTCGGCTTGGCGGCCCGCATGGGCGCGGCCACCTTGCCGAGCGGCAGGCCGGTGACCGGGGCAGCACCCTCGACGGGGCCGCGCCGCGTGGCGGCGATGGGCTCCGGCTCGGGCTCCCCACCCACGATGCCGCTCACCCCGAGCCCGACCAGCAACGCCCCGGCCAACGACACCGCACCGGCCACGACCAGCATCCCCCGCTGCCCGGACCTCCGGCCACCGCCCAGGTCCCGGCGCGCGGATGGGTCCCGGCTCGGGGTTTCCGCTGTGGCCAAGCTAGGCGACACCTCTGCGGCGTCGTACCGCGGCTCCGGCCAGCCCCGCGCCCGTCAGCAGCGCCACCCCGCCCAGCGCGAACGGCCACATCGGGTCGTCCGGGGCGAGCCCGCCGCCACCGGTCTCCGGGTGCCCCCTCGGCACTCGGTGCTCGTTCTCGGCCGCGGGCCGCCACGGCTGGGCGGACTCCTCCGGCCCCGGCCAGGATTCGCCGGGACCGGGCTCGGCGGAGGGCGGCGGGCTCGGCTCCTCAGGCTCGGGTTCGGGCTGCTCGTCGCAGAGCAGCGGCAGCGGAAGCAGGCAGGTGGGCAGATCGACCGGTAGGTCGACCGGCAGGTCAGGACCGGTGCGGGCGGAGGCATGGGACGGGCCCGCCGCCAGGGTCACTCCTCCGACCACGAAGACGGCCACCAGCGCCGCGAGATGTCGCGCTTTTGCCATGAGAGAAGGCTCCAGAATCGGTTGTCGCCCCCGATACACAAGAGAGCCTTGCGAATTATTAGATAACGAGTCAAGTAATGTGATCGAAGTGAAACCAGCCAGACACGGAGGGTTTAAGCACGTCCCCATGTGGCAGGACATAACCGCATAAAGGGGGACAAATGCCATGAGCAATCCACAGCAGCCCGAGATTCGCAGATCAGGCAAATCGCCCACCGAGTTCAAGTCCACCCACCTCGTCTCCGACAAGCAGCGCGGCGCCAGGCGCGCCGACAACCCGCACTCCACGGACAAGGGCAACAAAGGGGGCGGCAAGGGCGGAGGCGTGCCTCCCGACCAGCGCTCACCGTACCCGGGGTGAGCCGAGGTGAAAGGCAGCCTGCAGTTCATCGGCAACGCGACCACGCTGATCCGCTACAACGGCCTCACGCTGCTGACCGATCCCAACTTCCTGCACCGGGGCCAGCGGGCGTACCTGGGCTATGGCCTGTCCTCATGCCGCCTCACCGACCCGGCCCTGGAGATCGAGGACCTGCCGCCGCTCGACGGGGTGGTGCTGTCGCACCTGCACGGTGACCACTGGGACCGGGTCGCCCGCAGGAAACTGGACAAGGGCACGGTGATCGTCACGACGACCGCGGCGGCCCGCAGACTCCGGCTCCAGGGCTTCCGCCGCAGCGTGGGGCTGGAGGAATGGCACACGCACGAGCTACGCGGCCCGCACGGCACGGTCAGGATCACCGCGCTGCCCGCCAAGCACGCGCCGGGCCCGGCCGAGGCGCTGCTGCCGCCCGTGATCGGCACGATGCTGGAGTTCCGCAACCTGGACGAACGGCTGGAGCTGACCGTGCACGTCAGCGGCGACACGCTGCTCGACCGCCGCCTGGACGCGATCCCGCGCCGCTTCCCCGACATCGACCTGGCCATCGTGCACCTGGGCGGCACCCGGCTGCTCGGCCTCCTGCTCGTCACGATGGACGGCGAGCAGGGCGCGTCGTGGTGCGACCTGATCAACCCGCACGCGGTCGTACCGGTGCATTACGACGACTACGCCGCCTTCAGCTCACCGTTGGAGGACTTCCGCCACCACATCGAGCAGAACGGCCTGGCCGACCGGGTGGTCTACATGCGGCGAGGCGAGATCCGCGAACTCGCCCCGCACCACCTCGTCCGCTAGTCGGCGTTCCGGGCCCGGCTCGGCTGCACGCGCATGGGCTCGCCCGGCATCTTCGGGTAGTTGGGCGGGTACGGCATGTCGCCCCGGTCGTCCTTGGCGTAGAGCTCCAGCAGCGGCTCGATCGAGTACGCCACGTCGTCGATGGCCGCGTGCACGTCGCCCACCTCGGCGAACCGGGCCGGCACCGTACGGATGTCGAAGTCACGCGGGTCGGCGTCGACCAGCTCGTCCCAGGTCAGCGGGGCCGAGACGGGGGCGTGCGGCTGGGCCCTGACGGAGTAGGCGCTGGCGATCGTACGGTCCCGGGCGTTCTGGTTGAAGTCGATGAACACCCGCTCCCCGCGCTCCTCCTTCCACCACGCCGTGGTCACCAGCCCCGGGTCCCGGTCCTCGACGGCCCTGGCCAGGGCGATGCCGGCGTGACGTACCTGGATGAAGTCCCAGTGCGGCTCGATGCGTACGGCGATGTGCACGCCGCGGTTGCCCGACGTCTTCACGAACCCGGTCATCCCCAGCTCCCCCAGCACCTCCCTGGTGAGCAGCGCGGCCTTGCGGGCGGCGTCGAAGTCCAGGCCCGGCTGCGGGTCCAGGTCGACGCGCAGCTCGTCGGGATGCTCGACGTCGGAGGCCCGCACCTGCCAGGGGTGGAAGTCGATGGTGCCGAGGTTCGCGCCCCAGGCGATGGTCGCCACCTCGGTGACCCGCAGCGACTGCGCCGTACGGCCGCTCGGGAACCGCACCGTCACCGACTGGAGCCAGTCGGGGTGCTTGGGCGGCATCCGCTTCTGATAGATCGCCTCGGTCTGTACGCCGTCGGGGTGGCGCTTGAGGTTGGTGGGCCGGTCCTTGAGCGCGCGCAGGGCGCCCTCGCCGACGCTCACGTAGTACTCGACCAGCTCCCGCTTGGTGGCGCCGATCTCCGGGAAGTAGACCTTGTCGGGGTTGGTGACCTTGACGGTCCGCTCCCCCACCTGCAGCTCGATGTACGGCGATGCCATGCACCGAACATACTCTCCACTCGTGGAGGAGCGCTCGCGTGCCATGGCCGAGGTGGGCCCGTCCCGGAGCCGCCTCGGTGGCGGGACCGAGGGCTCGACGGGACGGGCCGCTAGATCACCCGCCGCCGTTCCGGGCGCTGGCGCGCCACCCGGCCGGCCGTGGCGATCCCCAGCGGCTCCAGCACGGGCGTGGGCTGTGCCGCCTGGCGGGATCTGCGGATGATCTCACCCCTGACAGGAGGCGATGACACCCCCTTGCCTACAAAGACGCGAATTCACCCCAGAACAGATGCTTCAGCCTGCGAAGATCTCTTTTTGCCTGATCTCTCATCGCCTCCGATCTCGTACGCTGGACGCATGGAGAAGGTGGTCAAGAGCGAGGCCGAGTGGCGGGTCCAGCTCTCGCCTGAGGAGTTCCACGTCCTCAGGGAGGCCGGGACCGAGCGCCCGTTCACGGGCGAATACGTGGACACCAAGGCGGAGGGCGTCTACTCGTGCCGCGCGTGCGGGGCGGAGCTGTTCCGGTCGGACACGAAGTTCGAGTCGCACTGCGGGTGGCCGAGCTTCTTCGCGCCGGGCGACTCCGACGCGGTCCGGCTGATCGAGGATCACAGCCATGGAATGGTGCGTACGGAGGTGCGATGCGCGCGGTGCGACTCGCATCTGGGGCACGTGTTCCACGGAGAGGGATATCCCACTCCGACCGACGATCGTTACTGCATCAACTCGATCTCCCTTAGGCTTGAACCCAAGGGGTGATCGGCCAGCGACAGCGCGTACTGATCACCTGCCTCGGGTAGGAGTTTTGTGTGCGCTTTGTCCATCTGCGCCATCGCTGGGTGACGATTGAGGCCATCGGGCGGGTCGTGACGCAACGGTGTGAGGTGTGCGCCAAGACCCGCGTCCGGGTCCGTTAGTCAGGGGCGGGGTGGGTGACGCGACAGCTGGTGTCGGACGGGCCGAGGATGTTGGCGAGCACGGGATTGCCGTTCTCGCCGAACTCGGCCTGTACGAACACGACCGGATTGGCCACGCCCCTCGCGCGCAGGTACGCCAGACCGCGCTCGCACAGCGTGATCGCCTGGGACGAGTTCCCCGCCGTTTCCGGTAGATCCGTGTAAATGCGCAAATATCCTCCGACCGTGCGGATGTCCTTGAGGCGTTTCAGCGCCTTGTCGTCCGGGCCCCAGTGCGTACGGAAATACTCGGCCGCCTGCTGATCGGTGTGCCGCGACGGGCCGTTCGCCTTGTACCCCTCCGCCTCGCCGGGGTCGGGACCGCCCGCCAGCAGGTCCTCCGCGTCGGTGGTGCCCGGCACCAGCCCCTGCTCGACCGTGCCGGGAGAAGCCGCACCCGGGCTCGGAGCGGCCTGGGACGGCGGCTCCGACTTCGGCAGCTCACGCGTCCTGACCTCCGCGCTCACCTCCGCGCTGGTGGTGCCGCCGCCCTTTCCTGGCAGTGCCGCGGAGCCGTTCTCCGGCTCCACCCGAGCCTGCGGCGCCGCTCGCGCCTGCTGGGACGAGGCGGCGGTCAGCGCCCCGCCGAAGGTCCCGTTCGCGCCGAGCACCGCGGCCACGCCGCCGGCCAGCGCCATGGCCCCGACCGCCCCGACCGCCCACCGCCGGCCCAGACCGCGCCGCCGCGAGCGCGTCGCCACATGACGGCCTGCCCCGCGCCGCCGGCTCCCCCGTTTTCCCGATCCACCCACCACCCCGCCCTCCCCGCCACCGTGGGACGCCGCCATCAAGCGCCCGGAGCGCCTTGGAACGTGCCACCGCAAGCCGCCCGTACGAACAGAGGATTTCCCTGATTGTGACAAAGCGGATAGATCAAGTCGCCTGGATCGCCAACTTCGGCCTCGCTCTTTCTGCCGTTATCCGGACAACCCCGGGGGCAGCAAGGAAGAGCAGGGACAGTCCAGGCCGCTGGATGGGCAGGGGGTGGGCCCGTGGCTGAGGCAACCGGCAGGGTGGCGTTGGTGACGGGGGCCGGCAGCGGAATCGGCGCGGCCACCGCACGCCTTCTGGCCGAGCGAGGGATGCGCGTGGTGGTCAACTACCTCCGCAGCGCCAGGGCGGCCGAGGAGGTCGTGGCCGGCATCGAGGCCGCAGGCGGCCGGGCCATGGCCGCGCAGGCCGACGTACGCGAGGCGACGGCGGTCGGGCGCATGATCCGGCAGGTCGAGGCGGCATGGGGCGGCATCGACGTGCTCGTGCACAACGCGCTCACCCCATATGTGATCAAGCATTTCCAGGACATGACATGGGAGGAGCTGGGCGGGAAGCTCGACGACGAGATGCGTGCGGCGTTCACGATCACCAAGGCCGTCCTGCCCGCCATGACCGAACGGAGCTGGGGACGCATCATCTATCTCGGCACCGGCCTCAGCCGCCGGCCCCGGGAGGGCATGGTCGCGCTGGGCACGGCCAAGGCGGCACTGGCGCAGTTCGCCCGCTACCTCGCCCAGGAACTGGGCCCGCGTGGCATCACGGTCAACGTCGTCGAGCCCGGCCCGGTCGCGGACACCCGGATGGCGAACGTGCTCGACGAGGAGCTCGTACGGCGGCAGGTGGCCGCCACCCCGCTGGGCCGCCTGGCGCACCCGGGCGACGTCGCCCAAGTGGTCGCCTTCTACGCGAGCGAGGACAACGCCTTCATGACCGGCACCACGGCCGCGGTCAACGGCGGGATGGCCATGTACTGATGTACACGATCGATCTCGCCTACGTCGGGCGCGGCCTGCACGAGGAACTGGTCGCCTACATCGCCGACCAGCAGGACTACTACGCCGACGAGGGCGTCCACGTCGCGCTGCGCGACGGCTGCTCCTGGGACGAGGAGCGGCTGCGCCACGTCGCCACCATCGGGCTCGGCCGGGCGCTGCTGTCCCGGCTGGCCGACGGCGTGCCCTGGGTCGCGCTCAACGTCAACACCCACCGCCCGCTGTTCTGGTTCCTCGCCTGCGCCGGTCTGACCTCCCTGGCCGAGCTGGCCGGTCGGCGGGTCGCGGTGCACGCCCCGCAGACCGCACCGGGGTGCTTCGCCCGGATCGTGCTGCGCCGGGCCGGCCTCGACCCGGACCTCGACATCCGCGCCGTCGTCCGCCAGCCCGGCGACTACGGCATGGACCTGCGCCGGCTGCACGAGGGCAGGATCGACGCCGCCCTGGTCGGCAGCACCATGGCGCCGGAGGCGGTGGCCGCCGAGAACGGCTGGCGGGTGCCGGCCTGGGTCGGCGACCATTTCCAGATCCCCACCGTCGGGGTGGCCGTCGATCCCACCCACATCCCTCCGGACGACCCCGCGGTCCAGGCCGTCGTACGAGCCCACCGGCGCGCCCTGCGGGTGATCCACGACGAACCCGGCACCGCGGTGCGGCACCTCCGGACGTTCCTCGGCCGGCACACCGCGGACGAGGCCCGAGCCCACTACGAGACGTTCATCGCCCCGTATTTCACCACCGAGGGCCAAGCCGACCTCGCCATCGGCGCCACCGCGATCACCGCGGTCGCCGCCGAACTCGGCGTCCCCGCCACCGTCACCGCGGCGGAGTTCTACCGCACCGCGACCACCGCGCCTTAGGGCAGGGCCGCGATCAGCTCCCGCACCGGCTTGCGGGCGCCCGTGTAGAACGGGATCTCCACGCGCGTGTGGCGGCGGGCCTGGGCGCCCCGCAGCGTACGCATCAGGTCGACGATCCTGTGCAGCTCGTCGGCCTCGAACGCCAGCATCCACTCGTAGTCGTTGAGCGAGAAGCACGCCACCGTGTTGGCCCGCACGTCGGGGTAGTCGCGCGCCATCCTGCCGTGCTCGGCCAGCATGGCCCGGCGCTCGGAGTCCTCGAGCAGATACCACTCGTACGACCGCACGAACGGATAGACGCTCACGTAGGCGCGCGGCTCCTCCTCCGCGAGGAAGGCCGGGATGTGCGACTTGTTGAACTCGGCCGGCCGGTGCAGCGCCATGGCCGACCAGACGGGCCTGCTGTGGCGGCCCAGCTCGGTGCGCCGGAACCTGGAGTAGACGTCCTGCAGGTCCTCGGCGGTGGGCGCGTGCCACCAGAACATGAAGTCGGCGTCGGCCCGCAGCCCGGCCACGTCGTAGACCCCCCTGGTCACGACGCCCTTGCCGGCGGCCTGGTCCAGCAGCTCCTCGACCTCACCCGCCAGGCCCTCGCGGTCGGTGGGACACGGCTCGGTCACCTGGAAGACCGACCACATCGTGTAACGGATCACCTGGTTGAGATCGCGGGCCTTGGGCCGCGGGGCTGCCTCTGTCATAGCCTCTATTGTCCTCTCGGGGACAGGTGGTCCAGAATCCGGGCCGCGGCCGTACGCGCCGTGCCGATGCAGGCCGGGATGCCGATCCCGTCGTACGCGGCGCCGCAGACGGCCAGCCCGGGCTGCACGGCCACCGCCGCGTGCACCCTGGCCACCCGGTCGAGGTGACCCACGTTGTACTGCGGCAGCGCGCCGCCCCAGCGCGTGACCCGGGTGTCCAGCGGCAGCCCGCTGGTGCCCATCACGTCGGCCATCTCGGCGGAGGCCAGCGACACCAGCTCGGTGTCGTCCCGCTGGAGCAGGTGCTCCTCGCCGACCCTGCCGATCGAGCAGCGCAGGATCACCATGTCCTTGGCCAGGTGCGGCCACTTGACCGAGCTGAACGTGACCGCCTTGACCGCCCGTCCCTCCACGGGCGGCACCAGGTAGCCGCTGGAGGCGGGCGGCTCGGGGAAGGCGTCGATCGGGTACGCGAGCGTGACGATGGCCATGCTGGCGTACTCGATCCTGGCCAGCTCGCTCGCCGCCTTGGGCACCTCGGCCTTGAGCAGCCGGGAGGCCGCGGGCCCCGGCGTGGCCACGATCACCGCGTCCGCCTCGATGACCTCGGGCCTCGGGACCGGGCCGGTGACGAGCTGCCAGCCGTCGCCGGTCCTGCGCAGCTCGCGTACGGTGACGCCGGTCCTGATGTCCGCGCCCGACGCCTTGGCGACCGCCTCCGCCAGGCTGCCGACGCCGTTCTTGAGGGTCGTGAAGACCGGCCCCGCGTCCTTCGGCGCCTCCTCGACGAGCTGCCTGGCCCCGGTCAGCAGCGAGCGCTCGGAGCGTGCCACCGCCGCCACCCGCGGCATCGTGGCCTCCAGCGACAACATGTCGGACCGGCCCGCGTAGACGCCGCCGAGCAGCGGCTCGACCAGCCGCTCCACGACCTCGGCGCCCATCCTGGCCCGGATGTACGCGGCCACGGACACGTCGGTGCGGACGAGCGTCGCCGGCAGGATCTGGTCGAGCGGCACGCGCAGCAGGCCACCGGGCGAGACGATGCCGGACTTGGCCAGCTCGGTCAGGTCGGCGGGCACGCCCATGACCTGGCCCTTCGGCATCGGCCGCAGCGTGCCCCTGCTGTAGATGGCCGAGCCGGCGGTGCCGGGGAAGACCAGGTCGTCGCCGAGCCCCACCGCTCCGGCCAGCTCCTTGCCCTCGGGCCGCCTGGCCAGCATGGCCTCCGCGCCCGCGTCCACGCTCACCCCGGCGACCTCCGAGGCGTACAGCTTGCCGCCGATGCGCGAGGCGCCCTCCAGCACGGTCACCTTGACCCGCTTGCCCCCGCTCTGGCGGAGATACCACGCGGCGGCGAGACCGGAGATCCCCCCGCCGATGACGACCACGTGGGCCCGATTCCCTTCCACGCCTCCTGACGCTACCGCCTCAGCGCCCTGCCTCCCCCCTTGGGTGCGAGGGAGCGCCGTCTCCACGGAGTGGAGACCATAAGCAGGGTGACCGTAACGTGATTCATCCGCTCAAACCGGGGTTATCTCGCGTCCGTCTTATGGGCATGAGGAGAATCCGGTACGGAATCGCACTCGCGACCGCCTGCTCAGCCCTGCTCCTGGCCGGCTGCGGCGGCGGCAGCCGCTCGAACGTCCTCACCAGCGACGCGGGCGGCGGGGCGGCCGCACCCGCCGTGGCCTCCGCGGCGCCGGATCAGGCACAGGAGCAGGACGTCGGCAAGCAGCCGAGACCCCAGCGCAAGGACGACGGCGGGCTGGTCTCGAACGTCAAGCTCACCCAGCAGGACCGCCAGGTCATCTACACCGGCAGCATGACCGTGCGGGCCAAGCAGGTCACCGCCGCCGTGCAGCAGGCCAAGCAGATCGTGACGTCGGCGGGCGGCTACCTGTCCAAGGAGGAGACCAGCTCGGCCAGTGACAGCGAGGACACGGCCATGCTGGAGTTCAAGGTCCCGCCGGACAAGTACGCCGAGGTGCTCGGCCGGCTCGGCAAGGACCTGGGCAAGCAGCTGTCCATGAACCAGGGCACCCAGGACGTCACCATGCAGATGGCCGACGTCAACAGCCGGCTCAAGTCGGCGCAGCAGTCGCTGGACTCGCTGCGTACGCTGCTGAAGAAGGCCGACACGATCGGGCAGGTCCTGCAGGTGGAGCGGGAGATCTCCACGCGCGAGGCGGACCTGGAGTCGCTGCAGGCGCAGCAGAAGGAGCTGACCACGCAGGTGGCCATGGCCACGCTGACGCTCCGGCTGGTCGGGCCGGTCACCGAGGTCCAGGATCCCGAGGAGGAGCCCGCGGGCTTCCTGGGCGGGCTGAAGGCGGGCTGGAAGGCGCTGGTGTCGTTCACGAAGATCGCGCTGACGGTGCTCGGCGCGCTGCTGCCGTGGCTGATCGCGTCGCTGCCCCTGATCGCGCTGGTGATCTACCTGGCGCGGCGCAATCGCGTCAGGCGTCCCACCGTCCCCACGCCCCCGCCGGGCCCCGGCCCCGAGGCGGCCTGACCGCCCAGAGACCGGGTACTGAGGCCTGAGGCTGGATACGCCGTCCGGGCCGGCCCGGCGTGGGCCGACCCGGACGTCGATCATCAGACCAGGTCGAACCGGTCGAGGTTCATGACCTTGTCCCACGCCGCGACGAAGTCCGTCACGAACTTCTCCTTCGCGTCGTCGCTCGCGTAGACCTCCGCGACCGCGCGCAGCTCGGAGTTGGACCCGAAGACGAGGTCGGCCCGGCTGCCGGTCCACTTGACCGCACCGGTGACGTCGTCCTTGGCCTCGAACGTGTTCGCGTCCTCGGACGTCGCCGTCCACGTCGTGCCCAGGTCGAGCAGGTTGACGAAGAAGTCGTTGGTCAGCGCCCCGGGGGTCGCGGTGAGGACGCCGAGCTGCGACTGCTGGTAGTTCGCGCCCAGGACGCGCAGGCCGCCGACGAGGACCGTCAGCTCGGGAGCGCTCAGGGTCAGCAGGTTGGCCCGGTCGATGAGCAGGTACTCGGCCGGCAGCCGGTTGCCCTTCCCGAGGTAGTTGCGGAACCCGTCGGCGGCCGGCTCGAGCGCGGCGAACGACTCGACGTCGGTCTGCTCCTGCGTGGCGTCCACGCGGCCCGGCGTGAAGGGCACCTGGACGTCGAAGCCGGCGTCCTTGGCGGCCTTCTCCACGGCCGCGGCACCGGCCAGCACGATCACGTCGGCCAGCGAGACCTGCTTGCCGCCGGTCTGGGCGCCGTTGAACGCCTTCTGGATCCCCTCAAGGGTGCCCAGCACCGCCGCCAGCTGGTCGGGGTCGTTGACCTCCCACCCGCTCTGCGGCTGCAGGCGGATGCGCGCGCCGTTGGCGCCGCCGCGCTTGTCGCTGCCGCGGAAGGACGCGGCCGACGCCCAAGCGGTGGAGACGAGCTGCGACACCGACAGGCCCGAGGCCAGGACCTGGTCCTTGAGGGCGGCGATGTCGGCGGCGTCGACGAGCTCGTGCGTCACCGCGGGCAGCGGGTCCTGCCACAGCAGCGTCTCGGACGGGACCTCCGGGCCGAGGTAGCGCACGATCGGGCCCATGTCGCGGTGGGTCAGCTTGTACCACGCGCGGGCGAAGGCGTCCGCGAACTCGGCGGGGTTCTCCAGGAAGCGCCGCGAGATCGGCTCGTAGACCGGGTCGAACCGGAGCGAGAGGTCCGTGGTCAGCATCGTCGGAGCGTGGCTCTTCGACGAGTCGTGGGCGTCGGGGACGGTGTCCGCGCCCGCGCCGTCCTTCGGCCGCCACTGGTTGGCGCCGGCAGGGCTCTGGAACAGCTCCCACTCGTAGCCGAACAGGATCTCGAAGAAGCTGTTGTCCCAGGTGATCGGGGTGTTCGTCCAGATGCCCTCGAGACCGCTGGTGATCGTGTCGCCACCCTTGCCGGTGCCGAAGCTGTTCTTCCAGCCGAAGCCCTGCGCCTCGATCGGGGCGGCCTCGGGGTCGGCGCCGACGCTGTCGGCCGGGCCGGCGCCGTGGGTCTTGCCGAAGGTGTGACCGCCGGCGATCAGGGCGACCGTCTCCTCGTCGTTCATCGCCATCCGGCGGAACGTCTCACGGATGTCGCGGGCCGCGGCCAGCGGGTCGGGGTTGCCGTTCGGGCCCTCCGGGTTGACGTAGATGAGGCCCATCTGGACCGCGCCCAGCGGGTTCTCCAGCTCGCGGTCGCCGGTGTAGCGCTCGTCGCCGAGCCAGGTGGTCTCCGGGCCCCAGTAGACGTCCTCGTCAGGCTCCCAGACGTCCGCGCGGCCGCCGGCGAAGCCGAAGGTCTCGAAGCCCATCGTCTCCAGGGCGACGTTGCCGGCGAGGATCATGAGGTCGGCCCACGAGAGCTTCTGGCCGTACTTCTTCTTGACCGGCCAGAGCAGGCGGCGGGCCTTGTCGAGGTTGCCGTTGTCGGGCCAGCTGTTGAGCGGGGCGAAGCGCTGCTGCCCGGCCCCGGCGCCGCCGCGGCCGTCGCTGATCCGGTACGTGCCCGCGCTGTGCCAGGCCATCCGGATGATGAACGGGCCGTAGTGACCGAAGTCGGCCGGCCACCAGTCCTGCGAGGTCGTCAGCACCTCCGCGATGTCCCGCTTGACGGCCGGGAGGTCCAGGCTCTTGAACGCCTCGGCGTAGTCGAACTCCTGACCGAGGGGGTTGGTCTCGGCGGGGTTCTTGGCGAGGATCCTCAGGTTGAGCCGCTCCGGCCACCACTGGCGGTTTCCGCCGCCCTGAGTCGGATGCGGGGCGCGCTGGTGCGCGACCGGGCAGCCTGCGCCTTCCGCCTTCGCATCAGTGACGATTGCATCATGGTTCTCAGACATGGGAATCCTTCCGGACTAGATCACGGTGCTCAGGCACTGCGGGCGGTGGAACATTCGGGGCACAGGCCCCAGTAGATGACCTCGGCCTCGTCGATCGTGAAGCCGTGGGCGTCGGACGCGGTCAGGCAGGGCACCTCGCCCACCGCGCAGTCGACGTCGGCGACGACACCGCACGAGCGGCACACGACGTGGTGGTGGTTGTCGCCGATGCGCCCCTCGAACCGGGCCGGGCTGCCGGCCGGTTCGATGCGACGTACGAGTCCCGCTGCGGTGAGCGCGTGCAGGGCCTCGTACACGGCTTGAAGGGAGACATGGCCGACACGGTCGCGCACCCCGGAGGCGATCGCCTCGACATCGAGGTGATCGCCCTCCCGGACGGTCTCGAGCAGCGCGACGCGGGCGGCCGTCACTCTCAGGCCTACACCGCGCAGCTCCTCGGCGGTGGTCTTCATAAACACGAACTATACAAGATAACGAACGATCCAAGTCTAGTGACGCGCCGGGAAACATTCCGTGACATGCGAAAAGGCCTGCCCCGCGCGCTGCGGGACAGGCCTCGAATCTGCGGCCGGGTGTCAGCCGGTGACGCTCGCCTCGTGGACCAGGTCGGTGAGGCGAGTGAGCTGGTCGGGGTCGGTCGAGGGCAGCACGCCGTGCCCCAGGTTGAACACGTGCCCCTCGGCCGCCCGGCCCTGGCGCAGCACCTCGCGTGCCTTGCGCTCGACGACCTCCCAGGGTGCCAGGAGCACGGCCGGGTCGAGGTTGCCCTGGAGGGCCCTGCCGGGGCCGACCCGGCGGGCCGCCTCGTCGAGCGGCACCCGCCAGTCCACGCCCACCACGTCGGCCCCGGCCTCGCCGAGCACGCCGAGCAGCTCGCCCGTGCCGACGCCGAAGTGGATGCGCGGCACGTCCGTCACTCCCTCGAAGATCCGCCGCGTGTACGGCAGGACGAACTCCCGGTAGTCGGCCGGCGCCACCGCCCCCACCCAGGAGTCGAAGAGCTGCACCGCCGAGGCCCCCGCCGCGATCTGGATGCGCAGGTGCTCCAGCACGATCGTGGACAGCCGCTCCATGAGCGCGTGCCACAGCTTCGGCTCGCCGTACATCATGGCCTTGGTGTGGTCGTGGTTCTTGGACGGGCCGCCCTCGATCAGGTAGGAGCCGAGCGTGAACGGCGCCCCGGCGAAGCCGATCAGCGGCGTGCCGCCCAGCTCGCCGGTCAGCGCGCGGATGGCCTCGGTGACGTACGGCACGTCGTCCGGCTCCAGCGGGCGCAGCGCGTCGACGCCCTTGGCGTCGCGGATCGGGTCGGCCACGACGGGGCCGACGCCCGGCTTGATGTCGAGGTCGACGCCGATGGCCTTGAGCGGGACGACGATGTCGCTGAAGAAGACGGCCGCGTCCACGCCGTAGCGGCGCACGGGCTGCATGGTGATCTCGACGATCAGATCGGGCCTCGCGCAGGCGGTGAGCATCGGCACGCCCCCGCGGACCTTATGGTATTCCGGCAGCGCCCGCCCGGCCTGGCGCATGTACCAGACCGGGGTGTGCGGGACGGGCTGGCGGCGGCAGGCACGCAGGAACGCTGAGTCGGCGAGGTTCACTCCACAAGGGTGCCATGACCGGGCGGCGGTCCCGACACTGGTGCGAGGTGTCGGAAAAACATCGATCGAACACCCCAAGTCATGATCAGATAGCCAGATGAAGGTTTACCGGTCTGCTCGGCATCGGCATCGCACGAGGGTCGAACACACCCCATGCCCGGCCAGAGTGCCGGTCTCGACTGGGCCAAATGTTCACCAACCCCCCGCGCGGCATCGATTCAGAGACCACTTTCGGGACACGCCGAGCGCGTTGCGGGGAAATGTCAGCGGCTCGTGCCAACGTCGGAGCCACGACCCGAAGAAAGGCCCCGGTTCGATGACTCGTGCGACTACCGCGTTGTGGACTTCCCCAGAGCGCCGCAATGAGCGCTGCCTGTCCTGTGCCGGCGAGCGGCTGTTCGAGCAGCCGCCGTGCCTCGACGGGCACGAGCCCGGCCACTGCCCGGAGTGGGCCTGCGTCGAGTGCGGTCACGCGATCGTCATCGGCACCGCCGAGTCCGTCCGACAGGTTCGCCAGCTGGTTACGGCAGCGGCTTGATCACGAAGGATGAGCACCCCTGTGGTCCCCTTCCGTCCGACTTCGACCTACGCTTCCGCTATGACACTCAGTGACCAGCCTCCTCCGCCCGCGGCGTTCACGCGCGCGGCGGAGAGCATGCGGTTGACCGAGGTCAGGCCGGAGATCGAGCTGGAGGAGCTGCCCGCGCCGCAGCGGCTGGCCCCCTACTCGTCGGCCATCGGCGCGTCGGTCTACCGCGACGACGAAGAGCTCGCCGTGGGCAGGCTGATCCTGCTCTACGACCCTGACGGCCAGCGCGGGTGGGAGGGCCCGTTCCGGCTGGTGGCCTACGTCAGGGCCGACATGGAGCCGGAGATCACCTCCGACCCGCTGCTCGGGCCGGTCGTCTGGAGCTGGCTGACGGAGGCTCTGGAGGCCCACCAAGCCGACTACTCCGCCGCTGGCGGTACCGTGACAAGAGCCGTGTCAGAGGGGTTCGGCAACAAAGCCGAAGACCCGGTCACGACCGAGCTCGAGCTACGGGCGTCCTGGTCACCCGCGCAGGAGGATCTCTCCGGCCACGTCGCCGCCTGGTGCGACCTCATGTGCCTGGCGGCGGGGATCCCGCCGCTCCCGCCCGACGTGGCCGCCCTTCCCCGCCGCCGCGATGATCCGGAGAGTGACCGTACGAAGTGAGGGCACCAGTCAAGACAGCACAAGCGTCATGAGGTCGGTGAACTCGTGACAGAAGAACATACCGTCGTGCCGCTCCTGGAGCCGCGCGAGGGCATTCCAGCGGTCATCGCGGACGCCGACGCGCTGACTGAAATCGTTTCGCGTTTCGCGGCGGGCAAGGGTCCCGTGGCGGTCGACGCCGAACGCGCCTCGGGCTATCGGTACGGCAACCGCGCCTACCTCGTACAGCTGCGCCGGGCCGGGGCCGGGACCGCGTTGATCGACCCGATCGCCTGCCCCGACCTGTCCGCGCTCGACGCGGCCGTGGCCGAGGCGGAGATCGTGCTGCACGCCGCCTCCCAGGACCTGCCGTGCCTGCTCGAGGTGGGGTTCAGGCCGCGGGAGATGTTCGACACGGAGCTGGCGGGGCGGCTGCTCGGCTACGAGCGGGTCGGACTCGGCACGATGGTCGAGACCGTGCTCGGGCTGCGCCTGGAAAAGGGACACTCGGCCGCCGACTGGTCCACCCGGCCGCTGCCGGAAGACTGGCTGCGGTACGCGGCCCTCGACGTGGAAGTGCTGGTCGAGCTCCGCGACGTGCTCCACCAGGAGCTGGCCGACAGCGGGAAGCTGGAGTGGGCGCGCGAGGAGTTCGCCGCCGTGCTCAACACGCCGCCGCCCGTGCCGCGGTCCGATCCCTGGCGGCGTACGTCGGGCATCCACAAGGTCCGGAACGTACGCGCGCTGGCGATCGTGCGGGAGTTGTGGACCATGCGCGACAGGATCGCCCGGGAGTCCGACCTGGCGCCGGGGCGGGTGTTGCCCGACGCGGCCATCGTCACCGCCGCGCTGGAGGGACCCCGCACCAAGAAGGCCTTGACCGAAATATCAGCATTCACCGGGCGTAGCGCACGCCGCTACATGGGCGACTGGCTCGCCGCCGTCACCCGGGCCCGCGGACTGCCGGACAACCAGCTCCCGCAGCCGAGCACCCCGGGCGACGGACCGCCACCGCCCAACCGCTGGGCCGACCGCGACCCGGCCGCCGCCAAACGCCTCGCCGCCGCGCGAGCGGTGGTGGCGGGGCTGGCCGAGCAGCACCACATGCCGACCGAGAACCTGCTCCAGCCGGACGCGGTCCGGCGGCTCACCTGGGAGCCGCCGGAGGAGATCACCGAGGAGACGGTGACGGAGCGGCTGCGCGAGCTCGGGGCCCGCGAGTGGCAGCTCTCCCTGACGGCCCACCCCATCACCAAGGCCCTGGGCCGCCTCGAGACCCGCGGCGACCTCTAGCGCCCCACGCCTCACCGCAACGCGCCCCGACCCACCCGAACCCGGGAGGGTCGGGGCGCGTCGCACACCCGCGGCCTGGCCCGCGCACGGCCCCACCGGCGCGCCGCAAGACGCCAACGACCCACGACGCCGACACCCGCCTCGCGCCCGACCGCCCGACCGCCCGACCGGCCACCGCACCCAAACGCCGGGCTGAGCGCCGCGCCCAAGCGCCCCTTGCGCCGCCGGGCGCCGCGCCCGAACGCACCGTGCCCGAGTGCCCTTGCGGGCCCGGGTGCCGGGCTGGGGGGTGGGTTTTCGGGTGTGTGGGGGTTGGGGCTACTTGACGGGGTTGGTGGGGCGGCCGTACGGTTCGGGAAAGCGCTTTCCCCATGTTTGTCCTGAAGGGATCCTCAATGAGCGTGCGCACCATCGGCGTCGTGATGAACGGCGTCACCGGGCGGATGGGCTACCGTCAGCACCTGGTCCGCTCCGTCCTGGCCATCAACGAGCAGGGCGGGGTCACGCTCTCGGACGGCGGCAGGGTGAAGATCAAGCCAGTACTTGTCGGCAGAAATGCCGATAAATTGGCAGATATCGCGGCGAAGCATGGGATTTCGGATTTCACTACGGAGCTCGACTCCGCCCTCGCCGACGACGACAACCTGATCTACTTCGACGCCCAGGTCACCAGCGCCCGCGTCAAGGCCGTCTTGAAGGCCATCGAGGCGGGCAAGCACATCTACGCCGAGAAGCCCACCGCCGAGTCGACGCAGGAGGCGATGGCGCTGGCCGAGGCCGCCACGGCCAAGGGCGTCAAGAACGGCGTCGTGCAGGACAAGCTCTTCCTGCCCGGCCTGCTCAAGCTGAAGCGGCTGATCGACGGTGGTTTCTTCGGCCGGATCCTGTCGGTGCGCGGGGAGTTCGGCTACTGGGTGTTCGAGGGTGACTGGCAGGAGGCGCAGCGCCCGTCGTGGAACTACCGGGCCGAGGACGGCGGCGGCATCGTGCTCGACATGTTCCCGCACTGGCACTACGTGATGGAGAACCTGTTCGGCCGTGTCCAGTCCGTCTACGCCCGCGCCGTGACCCACGTCCCCGCCCGGGTGGACGAGCAGGGCAACACGTACCAGGCCACCGCGGACGACGCCGCGTACGGGATCTTCGAGCTCGAAGGCGGCATCGTCGCCCAGATCAACTCCTCCTGGACCGTTCGCGTGAACCGCGACGAGCTGGTCGAGTTCCAGGTGGACGGCACGCACGGCAGCGCCGTGGCCGGCCTGCGCAACTGCCGCGTGCAGCACCGCTCCGCCACCCCCAAGCCCGTCTGGAACCCCGACCTGCCCGCCACCGCCCGCTTCCGCGACGGCTGGCAGGAGGTGCCGGACAACGCCGAGTTCGACAACGGGTTCAAGGTGCAGTGGGAGGCGTTCATCAAGCACGTGCTGGAGGACGCGCCCTTCCCGAACGACTTCGCCTCCGGCGCCCGCGGCGTGCAGCTCGCCGAGCTGGGGCTGCGTTCGTCCGCCGAGGGCCGCAGGATCGAGGTGCCGCAGCTGTGACGACGATCGACCTGCCCGGGATCGGCGCCTACACCCTGCGCGAGCCCGTCACATGGGAGGTGCCCGGCGGGCCGCCCGCCGGCCGCGTCGTGTATGCGGCCGCGCACGTGGTGGCCGACCCGCTCGGCGACAACACGCCCAGCTCCCCCGCCGCCGTCGACTGGGACGCGACCCTGCGCTTCCGCCGCCACCTGTGGACGCACGGCCTGCGCGTCGCGGACGCCATGGACACCGCCCAGCGCAACATGGGCCTGGACTGGGCGGCGACCAAGGAGCTCATCCGGCGCAGCGCCGCCGAGGCCCGCTCGTACGGCGACCCGGCGACGCTGGTCGCCTGCGGCGCGGGCACCGACCACGCGCCCCAGGCCGCCGACCTCAACACGATCACGGCCGCGTACGCCGAGCAGATCGAGACCGTCCAGTCGGCAGGCGCCGGAGTGATCGTCATGGCCTCCCGCCAGCTCGCCAGGGTGGCGGCGGGTCCGCAGGACTACCACCAGGTGTACGGCAAGCTGTTCGGCCTGGCGGACCGGCCGGTGATCCTGCACTGGCTGGGCGAGATGTTCGACCCGCAGCTGGCCGGCTACTGGGGTTCGGGCGACGTGGCGGCGGCCACCGAGTCGTTCCTGGAGCTGATCCACGCGCACGCCCCGATGGTGGACGGCGTCAAGGTGTCGCTGCTGGACGAGGAGCACGAGGTAGGGCTGCGCGCCGCGCTCCCCGAGGGCGTCCGGCTCTACACGGGGGACGACTTCAACTACCCGTCGCTGATCAAGTCGGGCTCGCACGCGCTGCTGGGCATCTTCGACGCCATCGCCCCGGCGGCGACGGCGGCGCTGCAGGCCCTGGACGCGGCCGAGGCGGCGCAGGACGCGGACGAGGCCGCCCGGCAGCTCGCCCGCTACGACGAGATCTTCGCCCCGACCGTCCCCCTGTCCAGGAAGATCTTCGAGACGCCGACGTACAACTACAAGACCGGCATCGTCTTCCTGGCCTGGCTGAACGGCCACCAGGACGCGTTCGCCATGGTGAACGGCGCCCAGTCGGCCCGCTCGCTGCGGCACCTGGCGGAGGTGTTCCGCCTCGCCGACCAGGCCGGGCTCCTGTCCGACCAGGAGCTGGCCGTGGGCCGGATGAAGGCGCTGCTGGCGGTGAACGGACTGTGAGCCTTGCGCTGAACCAGTGGACGACCCGGCGGTGGTCCGTGGCCGAGGCCGTGGACGGGTGCGTGCGGCACGGCCTGGAGGCGGTCGGGCTGTGGCGGGAGAAGGTCGCCGAGCAGGGCCTCGCGGAGAGCGTGAAGCTGGTGCGCGAGGCCGGCCTGCGGGTGTCCTCGCTGTGCCGGGGCGGCTTCCTCACGGCGGGCGGGCTGCCCGGCGAGGAGGGCCGGCGGGCCTTCGCGCAGGCGCTGGACGACAACCGGCGGGCCATCGACGAGGCGGCCGAGCTTTCGGCGGCCTGCCTGGTGATGGTGGTCGGCGGCCTGCCCGGGGTGAAGCCGGGCGAGGCCCTGCCCCCGAGCGGGTTCTCGCGGGACGTGGCCGGGGCGCGCGAGCGCGTGGCGGAGGCGCTGGCCGAGCTGGCGCCGTACGCCGGGGAGCGCGGGGTCAAGCTGGCCCTGGAGCCCCTGCACCCGATCTACTGCCCCGACCGCGCCGTCCTGTCCACCCTGGGCCAGGCGCTGGACCTGAGCCTGGCCCACCCGGAGGAGCAGGTCGGCGTGGTGGTCGACACGTTCCACGTGTGGTGGGACCCGAGGGTGTTCGAGGACATCGCGCGGGCCGGCCGCAGGATCGCCTCCTACCAGGTGTGCGACTACCTGCACCCGCTGCCGCAGGACATCCTGCTCGGGCGGGGCATGATGGGCGACGGCGTGATCGACTTCCGGCCGATCACGCGGGCCGTCCTGGACGCCGGTTACGCGGGCGACGTCGAGGTGGAGATCTTCAACGCCGATATCTGGGCCGCCGACCCCGACGAGGTGGTGGCCACGATGAAGGCCCGTTACGAGGACGTGGTGCTCCCCGTACGGTGACGTCCGGCGCTACCTCGGCTTGTCCCAGACCAGCAGGTAGCGCCGCAGGAGGAGGCGGCGGAAGCGGCAGCCGGGCAACAGCCGGCGGGCCGCCCGCCCCACCTCGCCCCACGACATGACGGGGTCCATGGCCGGCACGCCGGGACCGCGCTTGCCGCCGTGGAACAGCTTGAGCACGTGCGAGACCGCCTGGCCCGAGAGCCGGACGATCCCGTCCAGGAGCGTGCGGTCCCTGGCGTTGCCGACGATCACCAGCCGGCCGCCCGGCGCCAGCAGCCCCACCAGCGCGTCCATGGCCTCGCCGAAGTCCGCGTGGTGGACGACCGCGACGGCGGTGACGAGGTCGTACTTGCCCTCGGGGAGCCGGCCGTCGAGGTAGTCGCCTTCCAGGAAGGACACGTTGCCGGGGCGGCGCTCGCGGGCCATGGCGATCGCCTCGGCGGAGCGGTCGACGCCGGTCACGTAGGGGACGCGGGCCGCGAGCTTGCCCGCCAGCAGCCCGTCACCGCATCCGACGTCGAGCGCGTGCGCGCAGTCCTCGGGAACGAGCTTCAGGACGAGCCTCTGGTAATGAACGTTGTGATTCCAGTAGGTCTCGGGCATTTGATCACGATAGCGTCACGGTCCCCGCGGCGCCGTTCACTTCGATCTCCTGCCCCGTCGTGATGCGGTGGGTGGCGTCGGGGACGCCGACGACGGCCGGGATGCCGTACTCCCTGGCCACCACGGCGCCGTGCGACATCGCGCCGCCCATCTCCATCACCAGCCCGCCCGCCGTCAGGAACAGCGGCGTCCAGCCCGGATCGGTCGAGGGGCAGACCAGGATCTCGCCCGGCTCCAGGTGCGCGCCGATGGGGTCGAGCACCACTCTGGCCACGCCCTTGACGGTGCCGGCCGAGGCGGCGGTGCCCGTCAGCGCGCCTTCCACGGCACTGGTCGCGAGCGCTTCGGGCTCGGTGCCGTCGGACAGCAGGACCCTCGGGACGTGCCTGCGGCGCGACTCCCGCTCGTACGTCTCCCGCCGCTCCGCCACGACCGCGCGCAGGTCGCCCCCGTCCAGGGCGGCCCTGGCCTCGTCGAAGCCGAGGAAGTACACGTCCCGCGCCGAGTCCAGGACGCCGAGGCCCACCAGGTGCTCCCCCACCGCGAGCATGCTCCGCCGCACCCCGGCGAGGGTCTTGACCAGGTAGAACTTGGGCAGCTCGCGCAGCCCCGCGAACTCCCTGGTCCGCCGGAGCCCGAAACGCACGACGGCGGCCCGCCAGCGGCCCTTGCGGCGGGCCTCGGACGCCACGTGGGCGATGGCGGAGCGCGCCGCCTCGGCCCCCTTGGCGAACAGCGCGGAGGGCGCGAGGTCGGCGCCGCCGTCCATACGCAGGTAGTTGGCCAGCACGCCGAGGATGTGCGCGGGCTCCTCCGACCAGCGGGGCACGCCCAGGTCGATCTCGGCCACGCCGCGGTGGCCGTACTCGTCCAGGAACGCGGTGATCTCGCGCTGGGCGACCGGCGGGAGGTTGCCGGCCTCGAAGAGGCGGACCAGCTCGGCCACCGGCTCCTTCCTGAACGGCTCCGGCTCGATGCGGGTGGCCAGGTGCCACAGCTCCAGGTCCATCTCCGTGGTCGGGTTGTGCGGGACGCTGCGCAGGACGTCCTGCATGTCGGCGATCGGCACGCCGGAGAGCCTGGAGGCCAGCGCGAACAGGCCGTAACCGGTGAGCACCATGGGCATGATCGAGAGAATGACCGGGAAGGTGGCGGCGAGCAGGCGTTCGGCGTGGTCCAGGCGCTGGGCGGGGGTGGCCGCCTCGGGGAGCCGCAGGCGCCGGTCCAGCTGCTCGCCGATGCGGGCGGCGTACGCGAGGCCCTCCTTCGGCCGCGTGAGGGCGAGCAGGATCCGGGAGGGCGCGTGGATGCGGCGGGCGAACCTGCGCAGGCCGCGCAGGACCGGGCGGGGTGACGTGTGCACCACCGAGAGCCTCGGGTCCTTCATCAGCCGCTCGAAGACGGGGACGGTGCGCGCCTCGCCCAGCGCGAGCATGCGCGGCAGGACCGCGCGGCCGAAGCGGCTGCGTACGGCCGTGGTCAGGTCCAGCCACATGCGCTGGCCCGACACGGTCATGAACGGCGCGCCGTCCCGCGGGTCGGCCGGCCCGTAGCCGGGCAGCCCCGCCGCCCCGGAGGAGATCAGCCGGAACGCCGACAGGCCCATCGGGGTGAGCGGCCCCATGACGCCCTGGACGACGTTGACCGAGAAGTACACCCGCAGGCCGGGCCGGCTCTGGTCGGGCAGCGGGTAGAGGGTGGTGATCGGTCTCGCCTGGGTGAGCCAGAGCCGGCCGTCGCCGTCGATGGCCCACTCGGTGTCCTGGGGCGCGCCGTAGTGGTCCTCCACTCGGGCGCCCAGCTCGGCCAGCGCGCGCACCTGGCCGTCGGTCAGGCAGAGTCCGTCGTGCGCGGTCTCGACGCGTTCCGTGCCGCCGCCGGGCACGGAACGGATGGTCAGGCGCTTGTCGCCGGCGTGGCGTTCGAGGATCTCGCCGCCGTGCACGACGAACCGGTCGGGGTTCACGGCGCCGGAGACGACGGCCTCGCCGAGCCCGGGGTTGGCGTCGATGACGGCCTCGCGCCGCCGCCCGGTCACCGGGTTGGCGGTGAACATCACGCCCGCCACCCGCGCGTCCACCATCTCCTGCACGACCACCGCCAGCCGGACGGCGGCGTGGTCGATGCCGTTGGACTCGCGGTAGGCGACCGCGCGGTCGGTCCAGAGCGAGGCCCAGCAGCGGCGCACGGCCTCGACCACCGCCTCGGCGCCGACGACGTTGAGGTAGGTGTCCTGCTGCCCGGCGAAGCTGGCGAAGGGCAGGTCCTCGGCCGTGGCGGACGAGCGCACCGCCACGGCCACGTCGTCACCGAGCGCGGCGTAGGACGTCACGATCGTCTCGCGCACGTCCTCCGGCACCGGCGCCTCCAGCAGGTGCCGCCTGGCCCGCTCGGCGAGCCCGTCGCCGCTCGTCTCCAGGCCCTCCGCGACCCGCCGGTACGCCTCCGTGGTCAGCACCCATCCCGGCGGGACGGGAAGGCCGGCCCTGGCCAGCTCGCCGAGGTTCGCGGCCTTGCCGCCCACCTCGGCGAGCATCCCGGCGTCGATCTCGGAGAAGGCCAGTGCCGTCTTCATCGTCTGCTCCCCTGCGGTTCAGCTTCCTGTCACCCAGTGTGGCTCTTCCGGGAGAGAAATTCAACGGTTGATGAAAAGATCCGCGCCGTCCAGATCCCAGGCGGGATCGACCCCGACGCCCAGCACGCCCAGCGCCGTCGGCCCCACGTCGACCAGCCGCGGCTCGCCGAGCGAGCGGCCGCCCAGGTCCTCCTCGAGCCGGTTCGCGATCACGAACACCGTGCGCTCCTCGTCCGAGATCCCGCCGTGGCCGCCCTCGTCCACGTGCCCGTGGTCGGTCGTGATCAGCACCGTCCATCGCTCGCCGGGGTACGAGGACCGCCCGCGGACGGTGTCGAGCAGCTGCCCCAGGTAGGCGTCCTGGGTCTGGAGCGCGTCGAAGTACTCGGGGCAATGGGGGCCGAGGTCGTGGGCCACCTCGTCGGTGTCGCCCAGATACACGAAGACGGCGTCGGGGTCGGCCGCGGCCAGGTGCCGCTCGGCGGCCTCGGCGACCCGCCTGTCGGCCTCGGCCCAGGAGCCGAACTCGTAGCCGTCCAGGACGAACCGGTGGTCGATGGCCCGGCTGAACGCGCCGTGCTCCTCCAGCGCCCCCCAGGAGAAGAACGCGGCGGTGCTCAGCTCCGGCCGGGCATGCTTCGCACGAGTCAAGAAGTCCGGATATTTCGTGAAACGGGGGTTGGCGAAGCCGTTGTCCACCACGCCATGTTTGTCCGGCCAGACCCCGGTGGCGATCGACGACCAGCCGGGGCCCGAGTCCGTCCGCGAGGCGATGACGCGACCGCCCGGCTCCGGAGCCTTGGGGACGACCTGGCCGGGCGACTCCGTACGCGGCGTTCCCGCCTCGCCATAGGGGAGCTTGCTGGTGCCGTACGCGCCGGAGGACATGAGCGAGCCCAGCACGGGCGCGCCCAGAGCCTGGAGGCGGTCGAACCGCAGGCCGTCCATCCCGACGACCAGCACCTTGTTCCGCTTAGATAGGGGCATCCCCCTATCTAAGCGGCGAAAGGTATCTAAAGGGCGAAACGCCGCACCCAGTCAGCCGCGCCCGGGAGGATCTCCTCGACCGGGGCGACCTGCGGATACCAGGTGCGCTCCCATTCCAGCGACACCCATCCGTCGTAACCGGCCGCGCGCAGCAGCTCGCCCGATTCCTCCAAGGGCACCGAGCCCGTCCACATGGGCACCGGCGTGGTGTCCTCGGCCGAGACCGCGTCCTTGACCTGGACGTAGGAGAGGTACGGGCCCAGCGCGGCCAGCGTTTCGGCCGGGGGCTCGCCGTGGCGCCACGGGTGCAGCAGGTCCCAGATCGCGCCGGTGGACTCGGGGCAGCCCGCCTCGGCCAGCAGCCCGGCCACGGCGGCGCCGGTGGCCATGTGGTCGTGCGTCTCGACGAGGACGCGGGTGCCGAGCGCGGAGGCCGTACCGGAGACCGCCTTGAGCCGACGGGCACCGACGGCGGGATCGTCGCCGCCGGGGAACACCCGCACCGCGGGGGCGCCCAGGTCGGCGGCGAGCCGGAGGTCGGCGAGGAGCGCCTCGATGGCCGGTTCGTCCGGTCCAGGCGCACAAACCTTGACATATCCGGCGAGTGCGGCGATCTCCAGGCCCGCCCGCTCGACCCGTTCCCGCACCGAGCGCCGCTCCGCGGCGTCGAGGCCGGCGTGGACCCCGGTGTCCGGGTGCAGGCGCAGCTCGAGGCCCTGGCAGCCGCCTCCGGCCGCGATCCCGATCGCCCTGTCCAGCCCCTCGCCGGGCATCCCCAGGGTGCTGACGGCCAGCTTCACGCCATCCTCCGTACGCTCTCTCGCAGCACGACCTCGCCCGCGACCTGCTCGACCACGACCTCGTCCGTCTCACCCAGCGCGAGCTCCAGCGCCCGCGCGCCCATGTCCGTCAGGGGCAGCCGCACGGTCGTCAGCGCGGGCACGTGGTCCCGCAGCGTCACGATGTCGTCGAACCCGGCCACCGAGACGTCCTCCGGCACCCGGACCCCGCGCTCCCTGTAGGCCGCCAGCGCCCCGACCGCCATCACGTCGTTGACCGCGAACACGCAGGTCGCGTCCTTGACCTGCTGGGCCGCCGCGTAGCCGCCGTCACGGTCGAACGGCCCGTGGATGACGTGCGGCGCGGGCAGCCCCAGCTCCTCCAGCGCCCCGGCGAACCCGGCGCACCGGTCGGCGGCCGTCACCAGGTGCGGCGGCCCGGCCAGCACCGCGAACCGCGTGTGCCCGAGCCCGGCCAGCGCGCGGGCCAGCTCGGCCGCGCCCGCTCTGTTGGCGGGCGCGACGGTGTCGACGCCGAGGAGATCCTGGCCCACGCAGGCGGCGCGACCGCCGCCCGACTGGTAGCGGGCGAGCTCGTCGCGCAGGCGCCCCGTGACGGCGTGGTCGGCGACGCGCGAGCCGACCAGCAGCACCGCCCGCACGCGCTGGGCGTTCAGCGTGGCCACGTAGGCGATCTCCTGCTCGGGGTCGCGATGCGTGGTGCCCACCATGACCAGCAGGCCCTCGGTGGCGGCCGCCCGCATCGCCCCGTCGGCCAGGGCCGCGAAGTAGGGGTCGGTCAGGTCGTGGACGACGATGCCGATGACGTTGCTGGCGCCGCGGGCGAGCGTCTGGGCGGCGATGTTGGCGCGGTAGCCCAGCTCGTCCGCGGCCTGCTCGACGCGCGCCCGCAGAGTCGCGCCCACCTGGCGGGTGCTGCCGTTGAGCACCCGCGAGGCTGTCGCGAGCGAGACGCCCGCCTGCTTGGCGACATCCTCAAGCGTGACCACGAGACCTCCCCGGAAAGCGGTTTCCAAGTCTGCCAGATCAGCACCTGGATCCGCATCCTCGCACGTCTCAGGCCCAGGGGAACAGGATGTCCAGAAGTCCCTTGCTCTCCTTGGTGGGTGTGGGCGCGGGCGCCTGGGTCTGCGGCGGCGCCTGCGTGGAGGGAGCCTGGGTGGACTTCGACTCCGGCGCCTTGGTCGACACCGTGTTGTCCCTGCTGTCCGTGTCGTTCGTCGTGCTCGTGCGGTCGTCGTTGTCGTTCGTCTGGTTCTGCGGGGCGCGGGTGGGCCTGGTGCTCGCCTTCGCCGTCGGCTGGCCGATGCGCGTGTTCGTCGGACGGGCCGAGGGCTCGCGCGTGGGCCGGGCCGCCCGCGTGGGCGCGGTCGTCGGGGTGTCGGACTCGGTCTCGGTCGGCTCCGGGGTGTCCGTATCCTCGGTCTCGGGAGTCTCCTCCTCCGAGGTGGTGTCCTCGGGGGCCGCGCTCTCCGAGGGACGCGTCACCTCTCCCGCGCTGGCGCACTGACCACCCTTGCAGGGGTCGTCGGAGGAGTTGCCCGTGAGCATGAAGCCGGCGCCCACGCCGACCAGCACCACCGCGGCCGCGACCACCAGCAGCTTCCTGGTGCGCCGGCGCACCTCGCCGCCGCCGTCGTCACCGTTGCCGCCGCCGGAACGGCCGCCCGAGCGCCTGTCCTGCGGGCGCTTGTCGTCCGAGTCCTCCGTCCAGCCCGAGCCGAGGAAGCCGCGCTTGGGCTTGTCGTCGTCGTGGTCGTCGTCGATCCCGGCGTCGTAGCTGCGGTCGAGCGGGAGGTACGGGTTGTCGTCATCGATGCGGTGGGAGCCGCTGGGTCCGCCCAGGTCGTCGGCGTCCAGGACGTGATGGGGACCGCTGGCCCCGCCGTACACGTCGTGGTGGCCCACGTCGAGCGGGTCGCCGGCCGCGTACACGTCGCGCTTGCTGCCGTCCAGCGGGTCGCCGGCCACGTACATGTCACGCTGGCCCCCCACGTCGAGCGGGTCGCCGTACAGGTCGCGCTGGCCCGCGTCGAGCGGATCGCTCTGACCGCCGAGGACATCGTGCGGGCCGTCGTCGAGCAGGTCACGGCCCCCGATGAGCTGGGGCTCGCTCTTGTCGAGGGGGAGGATGTAGGTCTCGTTGCCGACGACCTGGATGGCGGGCTGCTCGTCGGTGTCATCGGTGCTCCACCGTGGGGAAAGCACGTCGCCCGTCAGATCCGGGTTTAACGACCTCCCCTGCCCATCCTCATAAGGCCTGTCGTTCTCGTCGCGCGCCACGATGAACCTCTCTAGTACGAATTCGGACCGCGCCCTTCTTAACAGACCCGACCATCACTTGTCCGGAAATTTCACATGTTTCCCTAAAAACACTCTCTGTAACATTCGTCACTCTAAGAGATCGAAGGCACGCTGTTGGTGAGCCGATCGGCCCTCCAGAACCCCCTTTGACCACGGAGTTCACCCGCGCGGGCACGCTCCGGCGTCACGGGGCACGGCAGGCGACGGGCCGCCCGGACCGGGTCCGGGCGGCCTGTCAAGACCACAGTCAGGAGTCACAGGCAGGGGTTGGTGTCGGAGTCGACGACCTTGTCCTTGAGCGAGTCGGGGATCGCCGACACGACGCGCACGCCGGGCCAGTCCGCCCCGATGACGACCTGGATGATCGGCCCGCCGGGGACCTCGACGCCGGCCTTGGACTTGTACGGCTGCGTGGTGATCGGCTTGACCTTGCCGGCCACGGGCGTCTTCTTCTCCTTCGACAGCCGCGAGGCCACCGCGTCCCCGTAGGCGGGCCCGTCGGCGGCGTCCTTCTTGGCGTACCGGAGTGCGGTCTTCGGGGTGGCGGCGACGTTGCCGACCTCCGTGATCACGAACCCCTGGGCGGCCAGCTCGTCGGCCACCTTGAGCGCCTTGCCCTGCTCCCCCGTGCCGTTGAGCACCTGGACGCGCACCTGCTTGTTCTCGATCTTGGGCCCGGCCGACTTGCCCGGCGTGGGAGCCGCGGTGACCTCGACGTCGTTGCGCACGCTCTCGAAGAAGTCGCGCGCGGACGGCTGGCTGAACTGGACCCGGTTCTTGTCCGCCGGGTAGGGCTCGGTGGGCACCGTGATGCCCTTGAGCTCCTTGGTCGTCAGGCCCTTGACGCTGAGGGCGATGTCCACCATGCGGTCGAGGGTGAGCTGATCGTCCAGGGTGACGGCCTTGGTGGCGGCCAGCAGGAACGAGTTCAGCTTGACCGGGTCGGTGAGCAGGCCGCCGTCGGTGACCGCCTGCAGCACCTTGGTGAGGAAGACCTGCTGGCGCTGGATCCTGCTCAGGTCGCTGCCGTCGCCCAGCGAGTACCGGGCTCGCACGTACCCCAGCGCCTGCTCGCCGCTGACCACGTGCCGGCCCGCGCTGAGCACCAGCTTCGCCTTGGGGTCGTTGACGGGCTTGGGCAGGCAGATCTCGATGCCGCCGATGGCGTCGATGATGCCCTTGAAGCCGGTGAAGTCGACCTTCACGAAGTGGTCGATCCTGATGTTGGTGAGCGACTCGAGGGTCTTGATCGTGCAGTTGATGCCGCCGTCGTTGAAGGCGGCGTTGATCTGGCGCAGGCCGCCGGGGATCAGGGCGCCGGTACGGCTCTTGCACTCCGGGATCAGGACCATGGAGTCACGCGGGAAGCTGATCATGGTGGCCTTGTCCCGGTTCGGGGAGATGTGCAGCAGCATGATCGTGTCGGTGCGCTCGCCGATCTCCTTGAGGTGGGGGCCGTACTTCTTGTTGTCGCCCTCACGGGAGTCGGAGCCGACGAGCAGGACGTTGAGCGCGCCGGTGTCCGGCGGGCGGCTCTCGCCGACGGCGATGGGCTCGCGGGGGATCTCGCTCTCGATGTGCCGGTAGTACGCGTACGCCCCGACCGAGACGACCACCAGCACCAGCGTCATCCCGATGCCGACCCACCCCAGCACCGAGACCCGCCATCGCGGGCCGCGCTCGCGCCTCCTCCTGCGCCGCGGCGGAGCATCCCCCACGTGTTCCGGACTCTGCCTCACGCGCCCCCCTTCACCCACCCCACAAGAGAAACGCGTACCGCCAGGGGGCGGCGCGTAGCTCACCGAGTTACCGATGATTCCAGGACTGTCGCGCCTTGCAGATAAAAGTGGCAATCCTCGGGGCTGCCACTGTTGCGTGCCGGGCGAGGAGCTCCATCCAAAGCACGGGAATCCGGGGCGTCACCACGCAGAGTGACGCCATGATGACATTCATGCTGTTGACCGAGATGGCGCCCCCTCCAGGCGCCCAGGAACTGGCCGGGCTGCGGGCCAGAGCCAGAACCGCCCGCCGCCGGGCCTTCGTCGCGCTCTCCGCCTCGATCGCGCTGCTGGCCACCGCCCAGCTGCTCGCCGACCGGGCGCAGACGAGGGAGCAGACGCTGCCGCTGGCCGTGTTGTCGCTGGCGGTCTTCGCGGCCGCGGTGCCCGCGCAGGCGATCACCCAGTACGTCTGGGGCACCCACGCCCGGCACGTCCACCGCAAGGAGCGCGAGCTGTACGCCGCCCCCCGCACCGGACGCGTGCGCCCCCTCAGCAGGCTGGCCGTGGCCTGCTGCTGGGCGGTGACGCTGCTGCTCGGCTGGACGGCGCCGCGCCTGTTCCGGGAGGCCGCCCTGTACGGCTTCGCCGACTCCCTGGGCTGGGCCACCGAGGCGCTGGCGCTGATGAGTCTCGCGACGGGGGTGTTGTTCGTCCTCTGGTGGGCAGGCGACGCGTTGGGGACACTGGCGCGCGCCCTGCGGTCGGGCGGGTCACCTGGCGATCCGTGGGACCCCGGCCGAGGCGCGCGCCGGCGAGAGGGCGCGGCGCTCTGGACGGGCGCGGCCGTGGCGGTCGCGGCCCTGGTCGGGGCCCGCGCCCATCTCTGGGAGCCGGCCACGGCGGTCGTTTACACATTGCTGACCGCCGCCCTCGTCTGCGGAGTAGTTACTGACGAGTAGCATAGGCACGGAACCCTATCAACGAGGAGCGAATCCGTGCCTTCCTCTCGTGACGTCGTGTTCGTCGACGGCGTGCGCACGCCTTTCGGCAGGTCAGGACCGAAAGGGCTGTACGCGGAGACCCGCGCCGACGACCTGGTCGTCCGCGTCATCCGCGAGCTCGTCCGGCGCAATCCCAACCTGCCCCCCGAGCGAGTGGACGAGGTCGCCATCGCCGCGACCACGCAGATCGGCGACCAGGGCCTGACCATCGGCCGGGCGGCGGCGGTGCTGGCCGGGCTGCCCAAGAGCGTGCCCGGCTACGCCATCGACCGCATGTGCGCGGGCGCGATGACCGCGGTCACCACGGTCGCGGGCGGCATCGCGTTCGGCGCGTACGACGTGGCCATCGCCGGCGGCGTCGAGCACATGGGCCGCCACCCGATGGGCGAGGGCGTCGATCCCAACCCGCGCTTCCTGTCGGAGAAGCTGGTCGACCCGAGCGCGCTGGTCATGGGCATGACGGCGGAGAATCTGCACGACCGCTACCCGCACATCACCAAGGGCCGCGCGGACGCGTACGCGGTGCTGTCGCAGGAGCGGGCGGCCAAGGCGTACGCCGACGGCAGGATCCAGCCCGACCTGGTCCCGACCGCGATCAGGACGGCCGAGAAGGGCTGGGGCCTGGCGGTCGAGGACGAGGCGCCGCGGCCCGGCACCACGGTGGAAGGGCTGAGCACGCTCAAGACGCCCTTCCGGCCGCACGGCAACGTCACGGCGGGCAACTCCTCCGGCATCAACGACGGCGCCACCGGGTGCGTCGTGGCCGCCAAGGAGGTCGCGGACGAGCTGGGGCTGGGCGCGAAGATGCGGCTCGTCTCCTACGCGTTCGCGGGCGTGGACCCCGAGGTCATGGGAGTGGGACCGATCCCGTCCACGGAGCGGGCGCTCCGGCTGGCCGGCCTGGACATCTCCGATATCGGGCTGTTCGAGATCAACGAGGCGTTCGCCGTCCAGGTGCTGGCGTTCCTCGACCACTTCGGGATCGCCGACGACGATCCCCGCGTGAACCAGTACGGCGGCGCGATCGCCTACGGGCACCCGCTCGCCTCCTCGGGCGTGCGGCTGATGACGCAGCTCGCGCGGCAGTTCGGCGAGCGTCCCGACGTGCGGTACGGCATCACCACCATGTGCGTCGGCATGGGCATGGGCGGCACTGTGATCTGGGAGAACCTCGCATGACCAACGTCGAGAACTGGCGCGCGCTGCTGGGCGGGCGCAACGCCGACGAAGTCGTCACCAAGGCGCTCGTGCGCGACGTCCAGCTCCCCTACGGCGCCGGCACGATGGCGCTGATCACGCTGGACAACGGCTTCGACCACACCAAGCCCAACACGTTCGGCCCGAACGGCCTGTTCGCGCTCAACGGCGCGCTGTCGGAGATCGCCGAGCGCACCGACCTGGCCGCGGTGGGCGTGACGGGCAAGCCGTTCATCTTCGCCGTCGGCGCCGACCTCAAGGGCGCGGCCGCGCTGTCCACGCGCGAGGAGGCCCTGGCCATCGGCGCGCTGGGCCACCACGTGTTCCGCAGGCTGGGCGAGCTGGCGATCCCGTCGTTCGCGTTCGTGAACGGCGCCGCGATGGGCGGCGGGCTCGAGGTGGCACTGCACTGCACGTACCGGACCATCTCCTCGGGCGTGCCCGCGGTGGCGCTGCCGGAGTGCTTCCTCGGCCTGGTGCCGGGCTGGGGCGGCACGCAGCTCCTGCCCCGCCTGATCGGCCCGGCGAAGGCGATCAAGCTCGTCATCGAGAACCCGCTCTCGCAGAACCGCATGGTCAAGGGTAAGGAGGCGTACGAGCTCGGCGTCGCGGACGCGATGTTCGAGCCCGCCGACTTCCTGGAGGAGTCGCTGCGCTGGGCCGCCCGCGTGGTCAAGGGCGAGCTGGCCGTGGAGCGGCCGGCACACGACGAGAACAGTGACGAGGACTGGGACAAGACGGTCGCCGACGCGCGCTTCCTGGTGGACATGAAGCTGCGCGGCGCCTCGCCCGCCCCCTACCGCGCGCTCGACCTGATCGCCCAGGCCCGCACGGCCTCCCGCGACGAGGGCTTCGCCGCCGAGGACGAGGCGCTGGCCGACCTGCTGATGGGTGACGAGCTGCGGGCCGGGCTCTACTCGTTCGACCTGGTGCAGCGCCGTGCCAAGCGGCCCGCGGGCGCGCCCGACCGGTCGCTGGCCCGCAAGGTCACCAAGGTCGGCGTGGTGGGCGCGGGGCTGATGGCCTCGCAGATGGCGCTGCTGTTCGCGCGCCGCCTGGAGGTGCCGGTCGTGCTGACCGACCTCGACCAGGCCCGGCTCGACAAAGGCGTCGGGTACGTGCACGCCGAGGTCGACAAGCTCCTGGGCAAGGGCCGCGTCTCGGCCGACCAGGCCAACCGGCTCAAGGCCCTGGTGACCGGATCGCTGACGAAGGACGCCTTCGCCGACGCCGACTTCGTGATCGAGGCCGTGTTCGAGGACATGGCGGTCAAGAAGCAGGTGTTCGCCGAGGTGGAGGCCGTGGTCTCGGCCGAGTGCGTGCTGGCCACGAACACCTCCTCGCTCTCCCTGACCGAGATGGGCGCCGGATTGGCACACCCCGAGCGGCTGGTCGGGTTCCACTTCTTCAACCCGGTCGCCGTCATGCCGCTCCTGGAGATCATCCGCGGCGCCACGACGGACGACGCCACGCTGGCCACGGCGTTCGCGGTGGGCAAGTCGCTGAAGAAGTCGTCGGTGCTGGTCAAGGACGCCCCGGCGTTCGTGGTCAACCGGCTGCTGACCTGCTTCATGGGCGAGGTCGTGACGGCCGTGGACGAGGGCACGCCGCTGGAGGTGGCCGAGCACGCGCTGGACGGGCTCGGGCTGCCGATGTCGCCGTTCGCGCTGCTGCAGCTCGTCGGCCCGGCCGTCGGCCTGCACGTGGCCGAAACGCTGCACGAGGCCTTCCCCGACCGGTTCGGCGTCTCGGAGAACATGGCCAAGCTGGTCGCCGCGGGCAAGCCGGGCGTCTACCGGCCCGACTTCACGCTCGACCCGGAGGCGGTCGCCCTCTTCTCGGGCGGCACGTCACCGTCCACCGCCGAGCAGGTGCGCGAGCGCGTCCTGGCGGCGCTGGCCAGGGAGGTCCGCATCATGCTGGACGAGGGCGTGGTCGCCGCGCCGCAGGACATCGACCTGTGCATGATCCTCGGGGCCGGCTGGCCGTTCCACCTGGGCGGGATCACCCCGTACCTGGACAGGACGGGCATCGCCCGGCCGCGGTTCCTGTCGCCCGGCGTGGCCTCGCTGCCCGCCTGAACCCTTTGAGGGAGGCCCGCCCCGGCGGGCCTCCCTGATCCTCACCGGCCTCCGTCGTAGCGTTGAGTACCGTTCTACGAACGGAGAGTAGTCATGATGAGAGCATTCGGTGCCATCGCGCTCTGCGGAGCCTTCATGGTGGGCGCGTCGTCGCCCGCGGTGGCCGCACCCCACCCGAAGGCACAGCTCAAGATCGTCGACGCCGTCAAGGACGGCGTGACGAAGACGGTCTGGCTCAACTGCGGCCCCGCGGGAGGGGCCCACCCCAACGCGCGCGCGGCCTGCCGGCTGCTGGAGAAGGTCGACGGGCACCCCGAGCGGCTCAACGTCACACCGGACGCCATCTGCACGAAGGAGCTGCAGCCGCACGTCGTCGTGGTGGCCGGCCAGTGGCAGGGCGCGACGGTGCAGTGGGCCAAGGTCTTCGGCAACGGCTGCACGACGAAGGCCGCGCTGGGAGCCCTCGTCTCGTTCTGACCGGCCGCGAGGGGGCGGGCGCCCGCCCCCTCAGCCGCCGCTCTTGACGCGGACCTTGACCGTCCTGCTGTGGCGGTAGCCGTAGACGAAGTAGATGACGACGCCGACGATCATCCAGATGAGGAACCTCAGCCACGTCTGCACCGGCAGGTTGAGCATGAGGTAGAGGCAGGCCAGCACCGACAGGACCGGCAGCACCGGGACGAACGGCGCGCGGAACGCCCTCGGCAGGTCGGGCCGGGTGCGCCGGAGAATGACCACCCCGATCGAGACCACCACGAACGCGAAGAGCGTGCCGATGTTCACCAGTTCGGCCAGCTCGCCGAACGACACGAACCCGGCCAGCGCCATCGTCACCACGCCGATGATGATCGTGAGCCGGGCCGGCGTGCCGAATTGGGGGTGGACCTTGGCCAGCGGGCGCGGCAGCAGCCCGTCGCGGCACATCGCGAAGAGCACCCGGGTCTGGCCGAGCAGCAGCACGAGCACCACGGTGGTCAGGCCGGCGATGGCGCCGACGCTGATGATGGTGGCCAGCCAGCCGTAGCCGACCGAGGTGAACGCGTCGGACAGCGGCGCCGAGGTGCTGAGCCGGTCGTAGCGCTGCATGCCGACCACGACGAGCGAGACGGCCACGTACAGGGCCGTGCAGATGGCCAGCGAGCCGAGGATGCCGCGCGGCACGTCGCGCTGCGGGTGGATGGTCTCCTCGGCGGCGGTGGCCACGATGTCGAAGCCGATGAACGCGAAGAACACGATCGCCGCGGCGGAGAAGACGCCCAGCACGCCGAAGGCGACCGGCGTGACGCCGAACAGCACCTGGATCAGCGGCGCCTTCAGCCCCTCCACCCGCGGCGTGGACACCGCCTCGGGGATGAACGGCGTGTAGTTGGCCCCCTTGACGAAGAACAGCCCGGCCACGATGACCAGCAGCACGACCGTGATCTTCGTGATCACCAGGATGAGGTTGACCCGCGAGGAAACCTTGATCCCGATCACCAGGATCACGGTGAGGAGGAGGACGATGAGGATGGCGGGCACGTTCACCACGGGGTTCTCTCCCGCGATCGAAGCGGGCAGATGGATGCCGATCGACGCCAGCATCGAGGCGAAGTAGCCCGACCAGCCGACCGCCACCACGGCCGCGGCCAGCGCCAGCTCCAGGGTCAGGTCCCAGCCGATCACCCAGGCGGGGAACTCGCCCAGGGTGGCGAAGGCGAAGGTGTAGGCCGAGCCGGCGACCGGGATCGTGGAGGCGAACTCGGCGTAGCACAGGGCCGCCAGGCCGCAGACGATGCCCGCGACGACGAACGAGAGCGCCACCGCCGGGCCCGCCACCTCCTTGGCGACCTGTCCCGTGAGCACGAAGATCCCGGTGCCGACGATCACCCCGATGCCGAAGACCGTCAGGTCGGTGGCCGTCAGGCGTTTGCGCAGCTGATGCTCCGGATCCTCGGTGTCACGGATCGACTGCTCGACACTCTTCGTGCGAAAGATGTCCACGCCCGGTGATCCTTCCCACGCCCTGAGTGATCATGCGTGGTCGGGATCCAGTCTCACCTTCCGGATAGGAGCGCGACGCGGCGGTGATCGCCATGCCGGGGATCACCGCCGCGCCGCGCCGGGTGCTCAGTGGCGGGCGGGCACCTCGTGGGAGGTCCGCTTCGCGACCGCCTCGGTGATCTGCCGGGCGAGGTCCTGCGCGGTCAGGCCGATCTTGGCGAGGATCGCGGCCCGCTTGGCGTGGTCGAGGAACTCCTGCGGGATGCCGTACGTGCGCACCGGCACGTCGACGTCGGCGTCGCGCAGCAGGCGGGCCACGGCGTCGCCCACGGCGCCCACGCGGCCGTTGTCCTCGACGACGGCCACCAGCTTGTGGGCGCTCGCGGCCAGCACGAGCGCCTCGTCGAGCGGCTTGACCCAGCGGGGGTCGACCACGGTGGCCCCGATCCCCTGGGCGTCGAGCAGGACCGCGGCGTCCATGCAGAGCTGCGCCATCGGGCCCACGCCGACCAGCAGCACGTCGGGGTCGCCCTTGGGGGCGCGCAGCAGGTCCATCTCGCCCAGCTTGCCCACCGGCTCGACCGGCTCGGCGACCGGGCCCTTGGGGAAGCGCAGCACGGTCGGGCCGTCGGTGACCTCGACGGCCTCGCGCAGCAGCTCGGTCAGCCGGTCGCCGTCGCGCGGCACCGCGACCCGCAGCCCGGGGACGACCTGGAGGATCGACAGGTCCCACATGCCGTTGTGGCTGGCGCCGTCGTCGCCCGTGACGCCGGCCCGGTCGAGCACCACCGTGACGGGCAGCCGGTGCAGCGCGACGTCCATGAGGAGCTGGTCGAAGGCCCGGTTGAGGAACGTGGCGTAGACGGCCACGACCGGGTGCATGCCGCCGAGGGCGAGACCGGCGGCGCTGGTCAGCGCGTGCTGCTCGGCGATGCCGACGTCGTAGATGCGCTCGGGGTAGGCGTCGGCGAAGGCGTTGAGGCCCGTCGGGTGGAGCATGGCCGCGGTGATCGCGACGAGGTCCTCGCGCTCCTTGCCGAGCCGGACGAGCTCCTCGCTGAAGACGTTGGTCCAGATGCGCGGCTTGGGCTTCTCCGCGCCGGTGGCCCGGTCGAAGGCGCCGGGCGAGTGGAACTGGTCCTCGTCGTGATTCTCCGCCGGCGTGTAGCCGCGGCCCTTCTGGGTGAGGGCGTGGACGATGACGGGGCCGCGGAAGTCGCGCGCCTTGCGCAGCGCCGCCTCCATGGCCTGCTCGTCGTGGCCGTCGATGGGGCCGACGTATTTGAGCCCGAGGTCCTCGAACATCACCTGCGGGGCCAGGACGTCCTTGACGCCCTTCTTGAAGCCGTGCAGGGCGTCGTAGAGGACGGGAACGTTCCCCAACTTGTCCTTGACGTAGTCGAGGAAGTCCTCATACCTGCGGTTGACCCGGAGGTTGGACAGGTGGGAGGCCAGGCCGCCGATCGTGGGCGAGTAGGAGCGGCCGTTGTCGTTGACCACGATCACGAGCCGGAGGTCCTTGCCGGCGGCGATGTTGTTGAGCGCCTCCCAGGCCATGCCGCCGGTCAGCGCGCCGTCGCCGATCACCGCCACGACCGTGCGGTCCTGCTCGCCGCGCAGCTTGAACGCCTTGGCCAGGCCGTCGGCGTAGGACAGCGCGGTCGAGGCGTGGGAGTTTTCCACGAAGTCGTGCTCCGACTCGGCCTGGCTCGGGTAGCCCGACAGACCGCCCTCCTGCTTGAGGGCCTCGAAGCCGGAGGCCCGTCCGGTGAGGACCTTATGCACGTACGACTGGTGGCCGGTGTCCCAGACGACGGGGTCGTTCGGGGAGTCGAAGACCCGGTGGATGGCGATGGTGAGCTCGACCACTCCCAGGTTGGGGCCCAGATGGCCGCCGAACCTGGCGCACGAGTCGACCAGCAGGTCGCGGATCTCCCCCGCAAGCCGCGGCAGCTCCTCGACAGTGAGCCGTTTGACGTCGTGCGGTCCCTCTATCGAGCCCAGCAACCCGCTCACGGATCCGACTCCCCTCTGCTCTTGTGCGCCGTTGACCCGAGTCTAGTTCGCTCCCGCCTCACTGACTCCATCGAGTCAAATCCACCCACATATGTCTGATCTTGGGATAGTTTTTCGGAGCATATGAACTCTGCCCCCAAAAGCAAACTCGCGGCGCTGGCGGTCGCCATGGTGGCGCTTGCCCTGGCAGCGGCCGGTTTGGTGCTCGTGCTGGCCGGCGTGGCCACCCCCTCGTCGGAGTCGCTGAACGGGGCGGCCCAGCAGCTCTCCTCCCCGCCGGCCAAGGGCTCCAGCGAGTCGAAGAAGGGGCCCTCGATCGGCCGGGCGCTGGCGATGGCGAACCCGCTGTACCGGACCGGGCGCCTGGCCGACGTCAACTGCGCGCCCGGCGACCTGCCGGCCGGGAGCATGACCGCGTACCGGCGCTTCCTGACCCGCGTGACCAACTGCCTCAACAAGGCGTGGGCCGCGCAGTTCCGCAAGGCCGGGCTGCCCTTCGCCAAGCCGCGGCTGCGCATCATCACCACCAAGGTCAGGACCCCCTGCGGCACCTGGAACACCGGCGCGGACGGCGTCTACTGCTCCACGGACCGCACGATGTACCTGATGATCAGCAGGGACCAGCTGCGCAACCCGTTCCCGCTGGGCATCACCCGCCTGATCGCCCACGAGTACGGGCACCACGTCCAGCAGATCTCCGGCATCTGGAACTACTACTGGACCGCCAGGAATGTCGCGGGCAAGGCGAAGCGGCTGCAACTCTCGCGCAATTCGGAACTGCAGGCGGAGTGCTTCTCGTCGGTGTTCATGAGCACGATGAAGGGAACGGAACTGGTCACCGACGCCGACTGGGCGTACACGGTCGACTGGTTCAGGAAGAACGGCGCCAAGGGCTGGCCCCAGAACGACCACGGCAAGGGCCCGACGCAGGCGGCCTGGATGACGCGGGGCTTCAACCGCGGCGGTCCGGGCGCGTGCAACACCTGGTCCGCCACGGCCCGCAACACGCTTTAATCTTCCTTTACCTGGAACTCCCTATTCAATAGGGTGCCTTCTCATGCGTATCACCCGATTGGCGCTTATGGCAGGCACCATGGCGAGCCTGCTCTTCGCCGGAACGGCCCACGCGGCCACCGCTGCGCCGGCATACAAGCCTGTACTGGCGAAAAGCCCGATCTACAAGACGGGCAAGCTCGGCTTCGACTCGTGCCCGGAGCCGAAGGTGCAGTCCGGCACCCTGGATGAGGTCAAGGGCTACCTGGAGGTCGTGCTCGACTGCCTCAACGCCGCCTGGGAGCCGAAGGTCAAGAAGGCCGGCTTCACATTCACCAAGCCCACCATGCAGGTGATCACCAAGCCCGGCGCACAGACCGGGTGCGGCAAGTTCCCCGAGGGCGGCGTGCAGGCGCTCTACTGCTCGACCAACAAGAAGATCACCTATTTCGCCAGCTCCAACCTGGTCGAGGAGCAGAACGACCTGATGCTGATGCTGGTCCTGGCCCATGAATACGGCCACCACATCCAGCAGACGACGGGCATGTTCAAGGCTCTGACGCCGTACAACCGCAAGAACGAGGCCCGGGTGCTCGACGAGAGCCGGCGGCTCGAACTGCAGGCGGAGTGCCTGTCCGGCGTCTTCACCGGCAGCGTCTGGCACTCGCTGGGCCGCCAGGAGTCCGACTTCACCTACTGGGTCAGGAACGGGGGCACCGGCCTCGACCTGTCCGCCCTCGGCGTGAAGGTCGACAACTGGGGCGAGAAGACGCACGGCAACGCCAAGAACACCGGCGCCTGGCTCAAGCGCGGCTTCGACACCGAGTCGGCCGGGGGCTGCAACACCTGGAAGGCTCCGAAGTCCCAAGTGTCGTAAAACTCCTCTAAGATCCGCGATCGTGCGCATATCCCTCTTAGCGGGCATGGTCGCGGGTCTACTGCTGTTCTCCGGGCATTTTTCTGGGCCGGCCTGGGCGGCGTCGCGTATCGCGCAGGCCGGCCTTCTGGGAGAGATGGGCGGGGACGTGGTCGCGCAGACCTGCGAGGTCCCGGAGATCCGTCCGGGCAGCGTCGCCTCGCTCAAGACGTTCTACCGGGCGATGGCCGGATGCGCCGACCGCTTCTGGGCCGGGCGGTTCGCGCAGGCCCGGCTGCCGTACGCGCCGCCCGAGGTCACGATCACGACGGGGAGCGACTCCGTCTGCGGGGAGATCACCAGCAACGGCGCGCAGTACTGCCCCGAGCAGCGCACGATCGCCATCCGCATCATGAAGCACGACCTGCGCGACCCCTTCAGGATGAACATCGCGCACTCCGTCGCCCACGAGTGGGGACACCACGTGCAGCAGCTCATCGGGGTGCTGGACGCGCAGAACGCGCTGTCCTGGCAGGCGTCCGGCAGCGCGCGGACCCTGCTGAGCCACCGGCTGGAGATGCAGGCCGAATGCTTCGCCGGCGTCCTGTACAGCGCCACGCTGAAGTCGATCAGGCCGGGGATCGAGTGGGACGACTGGATCGACGCGGTGCGCAGGGCCGACGAGAGCGAGATCCACGGCAAGCCCCGCAACCTCGCCTTCTGGCAGGAGCGCGGCTACCGCGGCGGGGCCACGGGCTTCTGCAACACCTGGACGGCCGCCAAGTCGAAGGTCGGCTGACGGGGCTAGGCGGTGGCGCGGGCGAGGACCTCCAGGGGGTCGGCGAGGACGTTGGCGAAGGCCAGCTCGGCCGCGCCCACCAGCGGGGCGGCGTCCTTGAGCGACGCCGTGCGCAGCCGCAGCCGCTCCCGCTGCGGCGCCATCGCGTGCAGCGCGAGCTGGGAACGCACCCGCGCGGCGGACCCCAGGTAGATCTCCCGGAGGATGCCCCCGAAGATGACCATCTCGGGGTTGAAGATGTTGACCAGGTTGGCCACGCCGAGGCCGAGCCAGTCGCCGACCTTCTTGAGCGCGTCCTGCGCCTCGATGTCGCCCCGGTCGGCGGCCTCCACCACGGCGCGCACCGCGTCGCGTCCGTGCTGCCCGGGGCCGATGCGGCCCGCGGCCTCCAGCAGCGCCCGCTCCCCCACCTCCGCCTCCAGGCACCCGTGGGACCCGCAGCCGCAGGCGCGCCCGCCGGGGTTGACGACCATGTGGCCGACCTCGCCGCCGTAGCCGTCGTGGCCGCCGAGCAGATGGCCGCCCGCGATGATGCCGCCGCCGATGCCCACGTCGCCGTGCAGGTAGATGAGGTCCCTGACGGCGGCGCCGACGCCCCGGCTGTGCTCGGCGAGGGCGGCCAGGTTGGCGTCGTTGCCCACGCTGACCGGCAGCCCGAGGCCGAGCCGGCGGCCCAGCTCCTCGCCGAACGGGATCTCCTCGGCCAGCAGGTTGGGCGAGAACCGCACCACGCCGTCGGCCTTGCGCACGCCGCCGGACACGGCCGCCGCCGCGCCCACGCAGACGGTGTCGTCCCTGGTCTTGCGCCGCATCTGCCGGGCGAAGCCGGACAGCACCCCGGTCAGCTCGTCCAGCTCGAACTTGCCGCGCTCGCGGGTCGTCTCACGGCGGTCGAGGATCACCCCGCCCAGCCCCACGCGGGCCACCGCCAGCCGGTCGGGGCCCACGTCGAACGCGAACACGTAGACCCGGGCCGACTCCGGCCGCACCACGAGCGAGGGCCGTCCCGCGCGGCCCGTCTCGCGGGGCAGCTCCTCGCGCACCAGCCCGGCCGCGGTGAGGTCCGAGGTCAGCGCCATGATCGTGCTGCGGTTGAGCCCCATCCTCGAGGTCAGCTCGGCGCGCGAGATCGGCCCGCCCAGATGGACATGGCGAAGCAGCGCGCCGAGATTGTGGCGCCTGATGTCCTCTTGGGAAGGGCCGGCACGCATCGTCTGGTATTCCTTCGGGGGCTGAGAGTCGCTGATCACCTTAGACCAGCGGCCGACGCCCGTTTGCGGGCCAGGGCGTCGACGCCCGCGGCGAGCAGCAGGACGGACCCCGTGACCAGGTACTTCACACTGGCCCCGTACCCCATCAGACCCATGCCGTTCTCGATGACCGCCACCACGGCGCCGCCGAGCACGGCGTCCAGCACCCTGCCCTTGCCGCCGAACAGGCTCGTGCCGCCGATGACCGCCGCGCCGACCGCGTACAGCAGGACGGAGCTGCCGCCCGTGTTCGGGTCGACCGAGCTGGCCCTGGACGCGGCCACGATCCCGCCGATCGCGGCCATCGAGGAGCAGATCACGAACGCGCTGATCCTGATCCGGTCGACCGGGATGCCGGCCCGGCGCGCGGCCTCGGTGTTGCCGCCGACCGCGTAGATGTGGCGTCCGAACGCGGTACGGCGCAGCACCATCGTCCACGCGACCAGCAGCACCAGGATGATCGGCACCACGATCGGCACGCCGGTGAGCGAGACCAGCGCCGGGTTGCGGCTGCGCTCCAGGTTGAGCACGTAGACCGCGAGCCCGGCCAGCACCGCCAGCGCGCCCACGCGGGCGGCGATCAGCGACATCGGGTCGGCCACCAGCCCGCGCTTGGTGCGCTTCCTGGCCCGCAGGAGCTGGACGGCGGCGTAGACCGCCACGCTGGCCGCGTAGAGCACCCAGCCCAGCCAGGGCGGCAGGTTCTTGTTGGCGATGGCGACGATCATGCTGTCGCGGATGGAGATGTTCGTGCCCTCCTGGACCAGCACCAGGACCAGGCCCTGGAAGGCGAGGAAGGCGGCCAGCGTGACCACGAACGACGGGATCCCGACCTTGGCGACGAGCGTGCCGAGCACCGTGCCGATGATCACGCCGGTGACGATGGCGGCCAGCGCGCACACGTACCAGGGCAGGCCCAGGCTGGTGAGCGTGACGGCCAGCACCGCCGCGCACACGCCGCTGGCGAAGCCGGCCGACAGGTCGATCTCGCCGAGCAGCAGCACGAACACCAGGCCCATCGCGATCAGCGTGATCGCGGCGCCCTGGGTGAAGAGGTTGGCGAAGTTGATCGAGGTGACGAAGGCGGGCCGGGCGACGGCGAAGACCGTGCAGAGCACGACCAGCCCCAGCACGGCGGGCAGCGCGCCCATGTCGCCGCCGCGTACCCGCTCGACGTAGGCGAGGAAGCTGTTGCCGATCGACGGCGACTGCGTCGCGGCGACGATGGCCTCGCCCGGGAGTTCTTTGACCTTGCTCATGGGGTGACCCCGTTCTTGAGGCCGAGTTCCCCGCTGCGGCCTGAGGTGATCAGTTCGACGACCTGGGCGTGCGTCAAGTCGGCGGTCTTGACCTGGGCGGCCATCCTGCCGAGGTAGAGCGCCGCGATCCGGTCGGAGACGGCGAAGACGTCGTTCATGTTGTGCGAGATGAGCACGACGGCCAGGCCGGTGTCAGCCAGCCTGCGCACCAGTTCCAGCACCTGCGCGGTCTGGGCCACGCCCAGCGCCGCGGTCGGCTCGTCGAGGATGACGACCTTGCTGTTCCACAGCACGGCCTTGGCGATGGCCACGGTCTGCCGCTGCCCGCCGGACAGGCTGGAGACCTGCTGCCGGATGGACTTCACCGTGCGTACGGACAGGCCGCTGAGGGTCTTCTCGGCCAGTTCCTCCATGCTGTCCTCGTCGAGCAGGAGGCCGTTCTTGCGCTCCCTGCCGAGGAACATGTTCTGGACGATGTCGAGGTTGTCGCACAGGGCCAGGTCCTGGTACACGATCTCGATCCCGAGCTCGCCCGCGTCGCGGGGACTGTGGACGTGCACCTGCCTGCCGTCGAAAAGGATCTCGCCGGCGTCGATCGGATAGATGCCGCCGATGCACTTGACCAGGGTCGACTTGCCCGCGCCGTTGTCTCCGACCAGGGCCGTCACCTCGCCGGCGTACGCCTCGAACTCGACCTTGTGCAGCACCTTCACCGGGCCGAAGCTCTTGTCGATCCCGCGCACTTCAAGGAGGGGGGTCATGGGGCTCCCTAAAAGGGGGCACGACCGGTCCGGCCGCGCCCCCTTTGGTCTTATTGAATACCTGCCTCGGTGCACTTCTTGGCGAAGTCACCCGTGCACAGTTCCTCCTTGGTCACGTAACCGTCGGCCACCACGTCCTTGACGTTGTCGAGGTAGATGGCCTGCGGCTCGAGCAGTTCGGAGGGGACGTCCTGACCGCTCTCGGGGTCCTTGACGCTGCCGCTCGCCGTGGGCTTCTCACCCTTGGCCAGCGCCACCGCGAGCTTGGCCGCCGCGTCGGCCTCCTTCTTGACGGCCTTGTAGACGGTCATGCACTGGTCACCCGCGAGGATGTTCTGCAGGCCCTGGACGGTGGCGTCCTGGCCGGTGACCGGCACCTTGCCGTTGAGGTTCTGCTTCTTCAGCACGGTGATGGCGGCGTTGCCGAGGCCGTCGTTGGCGGCCAGCACGCCGGCGATCTTCGGCTGCTGGGTGAGCATCTGCTCGAAGATCGTGCCGGCCTGGGTGTTGTCCCAGTCGGGCACGGCCTGGTCGGGGCCCTTGACGTAGTCGCCAGAGTCGAACTTGGGCTTGAGCACCCCGTCGTACCCCTGCTTGAACAGGGTGGCGTTGTTGTCCGTCGGCGAGCCGTTCAGGTAGGCCACGATGGGCTTACTGGCCTTCTTGTCGGTCAGGCACTTGCTCAGGCCCTCGCCCTGCAGGGTGCCGACCTTGGTGTTGTCGAAGCTGACGTAGTAGGCGGCGCCGCCGCCGAGCGTCAGCCGGTCGTAGTCGATCGTGGCCACGCCCTGGGACTTGGCCTTGTCGATGACCGCCTTGCCGCTGCCGCTGTCCAGGTTCACGATCATCAGGACGGTGGCGCCGTTGGTGATCATCTGGTCGGCGATGGTCTGGAACGCCGTCTTGTCGTTCTGTGCGTTCTGGATGTCGTACTGGACACCGGCGGCCTTGAACGCCTCTTCGAGGTATTTGCGGTCCGCTGTCTCCCACCGGGCCGAGGACTTGCTGTCCGGCAGGATGACGCCGATCTTCCCGGCCTTCGCCGCTGAGGCCGTGGCCGACGCGGTCGACGAGGTCGACGTCGTGTTCTGACCGCTGTTGCCCCCGCAGGCGGTGAGACCGAGGGCGAGCGTGGCTGCCGCGGCGGTCAGGCTGAGGATCCCCTTGCGCATGGTGCAGGGTCCTTTCTTCCGGAGGCGCCCGGATGAATGTTGTTTGCGGCAACGTATTCCGGGATGGCCTGCTTTGGAAGACCCTGTGGGCCGGGAGTTTGTTGTTTCGGGTAACAATCCAGAAACGTCACCGGAATCTTCGGGGGCTCCGGTCCTGTGACCGAGCGCGATGCCGGGCGGGACGATCCCGTCGATCCGGCCCCGGACGGGTCAGCTTCGGCCGAGCATTTCAGCGGTGAGGATATTTCCGCCCAGGCCCCAGCCGCCGTCCGGAACCTCCTCCAGGAGGACCAGGGTGGTGGCGCGGGCTCGTTCTCCGTAGACGTCGGCGTAGGCGTCGGTGACGGCGTCGATGAGCTTCTTCTTGGACTCGGGGGTCAGGGTGTCGGCGGGCACCTTGAGGTTGGCGAACGGCATGCCGGTTTCCTTTCGCGGCGGGGATTCAGAGGGTTGGTAGAACTCGGTACGGAGGCGGTGGGCGGCGGTCGTCAGATGATCCCGCCGTTCGCGCGCACGACCTGCCCGTTGACCCAGTGCCCCGCCGGGCTCGCCAGGAAGGCGACGACCTCGGCGATGTCCTCGGGGGTGCCGAGCCGCTCCAGCGGCGGCTGCTTGGCGAGCCGTTCGACGGTGGCCTCGTCCTTGCCGTCGAGGAACAGTTCGGTGGCGGTCGGGCCGGGCGCGACCGCGTTGACCGTGATGTCCCGCCCTCGCAGCTCGCGGGCGAGCACGAGCGTCATCGCCTCGACGGCCCCCTTGCTGGCGGCGTACGCGCCGTAGCTCGGGAACTGCAGGCCGACCACGGAGGTGGAAAGGGTGACGATCGCGCCACCGGCGCGCACGCGACGCGCGGCCTCCCGCGCCATGACGAAGGCGCCGCGGATGTTGGTGCGGTGCAGGGCGTCCAGGTCGTCGAGGTCGAGCTCGGCGATGGGAGACAGCGACAGCCGCCCCGCCGAGTTGACGACCACGTCGACCCCGCCGAAGGCCTTCTCCACCGTGTCGAACATCGCCGCGACGGCGTGCTCGTCCGCCACGTCGGCCTGAACCGGGATCGCCCGGCCGCCGGACGCCGTGATCTTCTCGACCACCTGCGCCGCGGCCGAGGCCGACCCTTGGAACCCCACCGCGACCGGGCAGCCTCGCGCCGCCAGCGCTATCGCGATCGCCTTGCCTATCCCGCGAGAGCCGCCGGTGACGACGGCAACATGCTGATCACTCACGGAAGCTCCTTATCTTCGATACGGCTTTTCCATATCGGTGCTACGGAGTGACCATAGCACAGATCCGTATCACCGCTATCGAATGGCAGTAGCATTGATTCCATGGCAGCGACAGACCCGCTTCGCACGGCGATGATCGAAGCCGCGGTGCGGCAACTGGCGACGTCCGCGAACCACGAGATCGCCACGCGCGCGGTCTGCGAGGCGGTCGGCGTGAGCCAGCCCGTGCTCTACCGGTTGTTCGGTGACAAGCACGGGCTTCTCGACGCCGTCGCCGACCACGGGTACGAGCGGTACGCCGCGATCAAGGCCGCTCAGGAGCGGACGCACGACCCGGTCGCCGATCTGCACGCCGGCTGGGACGGTCACATGGCGTTCGCGAAGGAGAACCCGGCCCTCTACCAGCTCATGTTCGCTCCCCGGCCGTGGTCCCACTCAACGGCGCGAGATCGCGTGATGGACCTGCTGGTGGCGGCGCTCACCCGGTGCGCGGCGGCGGGCGCGTTGACGGTCGCGCCGCGGACCGCCGCTCAGCTCATCCTGTCCGCGAACGTCGGGACCGCCCTCGACCACATCTCCAGACCGGCTCTGTTCGACGACCCCGCACTGTCCCACCGCATGCGAGACGCCGTATTTTCGTACGTACTCACCGCAACGACCGCTCACAACGACGCCGACCCCGTGCGCGCCGCCGCACTACGCCTTCACGCGCAACTCGATCTCGTCGGGACCGAGGCCCTCGAACCGGCCGAGACCGCCCTCCTGCGGCGATGGCTCGAACGCATCACGCAACCTCATGACCCATGAGTTGCGCCGGTACGTCCCGTCGCTCAGATCGATTCGGGCGGAGGCTCGTCGGCCGGGAGCGGCAGTGCCACGATGCGGCGGGCCTCCGATTCGGCCATGCCGAACATCCGCAGGACGTTGAGCACGGTCTGGGCGGCGACGTCGTCGACCGAGGCCTTCGGGTCGGTGAAGCAGAGGTGTATCGTGGGCATCCCGCGGTGCAGGCGAGCGCAACCCCGACGTCGTCGATGACGAAGCGGCCGGCGGAGATGGCCGCCTCGATGTCGTTGCGGGCGTGCACCGCGTGGCCGTACGGCGCTTCCAGCAGCGCTCCCCTGCTGTTCAGCATCACCTGCGCCGGCCGGGGGCGGGTGCGGACGAGCCGGCCGGTGAGTCGCATCGACGTCGCGAAGACCACAGCCGGGTCGCCGACGTCGGCGAGCAGCTGCTCCAGCCAGGCGGCGTGGGTCTCGAGCGCCTCGGCGATCGCCGCGTCGAGCAGCGTCCCGTTACGTCCGCCATCCACCGCCCACAGCCTCACGGTCTCAGGCGAGCTGCGCGATCACGTTCTGCGCGAGCAGCGCCAAGGCGGAGGCGGCGGCCACCACGAGCACGGCCACCCGCACCTTGCCGCCGTCGAGATACCTCCGCAGCGGCCCCGACACCAGGAAGCCGAGCACCATCGGCACGATCAGGATCGCCCCCGTCGTCAGCGCCCGGGCCGGGAGCTCGTCCACGACGGCGAGGATGACCAGCGACTGGGCGGCGCTCAGGAAGAAGAACATCGCCAGCGTCGCCCTGAGATGCGGCCCCTTGGCGTGCTGGTACACCAGCCCCATGGGCGGCCCGCCGATGCCGGTCGCCGTTCCGGTGATCCCGGAGACGAACCCGGCGGAGGCGAGCGTCACCCCGTTGCGCGGCACGCTCAGCGCCCTGGCCGTCAGGGCCACCGCGACGAGCACCATGACCGCGACGAAGACGCCTCTGGCGTATGCGGAAACGTAGACCACGATGACCGCGCCGATGACACTCCCGGGCATCCTCCCCAGCACCGCGAACCCGAGCCCGCGCCAGTCCACCGTCCGCCATTCGGCGGCCAGCGTGAACAGCGGGAGCGTCACGTTGACGACCTGGATGGCGCCGGGCATGAGGTCGGGGTCGAGCATGGTGAGCACGGGAGCGGCGACCAGTCCGAGACCGAAACCCACACCACCTTGGACAATCGCCCCAACGAAGACCGCCAAACCGCCAACAATCAGCACCAATGCCGCATCAGTCATGGGCGAGAGTCAATCACCTTCACTCTCTGTCGCCGTTCCCCATGCGGGAGTGACCGAGCTCGAGACGCTCCCGCCGATCGTTAAGCTGCCCTCCGTGCAGTCCCTCCCGCTCACGCGCGTCCTCGCCCTCGTCGCGGTCCTCGCGGCCGTCTGCGTGCCCGCTCAGATCGCCCACGCCGCCCCCGTCACCAGCCCGTTCGCCAAGAAGGCCGGGAAGCTGCGTGACACCGCCTGTCCCGAGACGGCGATCACGTACGGGGGGATCCCGCGGGCCCGGGAGTACCTCGCAGCAGTCGTGAAATGTCTGGACACGTCGTGGGGTGCTTACTTCGGGCGGGCCGGATGGTCGTTCGGCAAGCCCGTCGTGCGGTACTACGAGGAGCCCGAGAGCACCGTGTGCGGGGTGCCGTGGCCCGAGCAGGCGGCGGCCTTCTACTGCATGGAGCGCGGCACGCTGGTGTTCCCCCTCACCGGCCGGTGGATCGAGGACAGGACCGATCTCTACCCGTTCAAGGTGGCCGCCCACGAGTACGGGCACCACCTGCAGAGCCGGCTCGGCGTCTGGCGGCAGTACAAGGCGAAGATCCCCGCCGACCGCCAGGGCGAGCTGAAGCGGCGTTTCGAGCTGCAGGCCGACTGCCTGTCCGGGGTGTTCCTCGGCAGCGTGTGGGGGTCGCTGAGGCGCGGAAAGGACGACTGGGCGGCGCTGCTCGACGCCACCCGGGCCGGCGGCGACGAGGACGGCTACCGCAGCCACGGCAAGGGCGCCACCCGCGTCTACTGGCTCCAGCGCGGCTACCGCGCCGTCTCCCCCTCCGCCTGCGACACCTGGTCCGCGCCCGCCGCCAAGGTGTCCTGAGCCTTCAGGCGCAGCCCCATCCCGTCGAGGATCAGCTGCAGCCCGCCCTCGAACGACAGGTCGCCCTGCGGGTCGCCCACCTCCGCCAGGCCCGCCATGAGCCGCGGATAGGCCGCCTGGAACTCCTCCATGTCCGGCATGCCGCGCTCCTCGTCCGTACGCGTCCGGTCGGCCTGCTCCTCCAGCACGAAGCCGGCCACGTACCCGCTCACCGTGAACAGCCCCCGCGCCGCGTCCCCGGGGCCGAACCCCGCCGCCTCCAGCCCCGCCAGCGCCCGCTCCACCACGGCGAACAACTCGGACGACGGCCGCGTGCCCGCCACCAGCTTGGCCCCGTCGCGATAGGAGTTGAGCATCGCGCGGTCGGCGCGCGCGTAGCCGGCGACCCACTCCCGCCACTTGCCCGGCTCCGTCAGCGTGGGGCGGGACGTGTGCGCGGACATCATCGCCGCCGCCATCGCGTCCAGTAGTTCCTGCTTGTTCTTGAAGTGCCAGTAGAGGGCCGGGGCCTGCACGCCCAGCTCGCCCGCGAGCCGGCGCAGCGTCAGCCCGTCGAGCCCGACCTCGTCCAGGAGCCGTAGCGCGGTCGCGACGATGGTGCCTTTTTCGAGTGCCACGGTTGACAGCTTAACAACGTTCAATGCATCCTTAACGCTGTTAGATTTAACAGTGTTAAGGGGGTCTTCATGATCCACGCGGAAGGCTTACGGAAGCGGTACGCGGCCACGGAAGCGCTCAAGGGCATCGACCTGGACGTCCCGGCCGGCACCGTCTGCGGCCTGCTGGGGCCGAACGGGGCGGGCAAGACCACCGCCGTACGCATCCTCGCCACGCTCCTGCGTCCCGACGCGGGCCACGCCGAGGTCGCCGGGCTGGACGTCGTGCGCGACGCGGCTCCTCTGCGCTTCCGCATCGGCCTGGCCGGGCAGCACGCGGCCGTCGACGAGCTGCTGACCGGGCGGCGCAACCTGGAGCTGTTCGGGCGGCTCTACCACCTGAGCAGGGCCGAGGCGCGGCGCAGGGCGGTCGAGCTGCTGGAGCGGTTCGAGCTGGCCGAGGCGGGACAGCGGCCGGTCAAGGAGTATTCGGGGGGCATGCGGCGCCGGCTCGACCTGGCGGCGAGCCTGATCGTGTCGCCTCCGGTGCTGTTCATGGACGAGCCGACCACCGGGCTCGACCCGCGCAGCCGGATGCAGCTCTGGGAGCTGATGCTCGACCTGGTGAAGGAGGGCACGACCCTGCTGCTGACCACGCAGTACCTGGACGAGGCCGACCGGCTCGCGGACCAGATCGTGGTGCTGAGGGAGGGCGTGGTGGCCGCGGCGGGGTCACCGGCCGAGCTGAAGAGGCAGATCGGCGGCGACCGGGTCCAGATCGTCTTCCGGGAGCCGGGGGACGTGGACGCGGGGCTGCGGCTGCTGCGCGGCGCCGGATCCCCGGAGATCGAGAGCGCCGAGGGGCGGCAGGTGACCGTCCCCGCGGCCGACGGCGCGCAGTCGCTCGTCCGCATCGCCGGCGCGCTGGACGCGGCCGGCATCCCTGTGGAGGACCTGGCGCTGCGGCGGCCGACCCTCGACGAGGTCTTCCTCCACCTGACGGCCTGAGAAGGAGCCGGAGAGATGTACGAGACGCTGCGCTGGACCCTGAACGACTCCCTCACCATCGCCGGCCGCACCTATTCGCGGCTGAAGGCCCAGCCGGGCGAGATCGCGGGATTCCTGGTGTTCCCCGTGATCATGACCGTGCTGTTCGGCTACGTCTTCGGCAGCGCGATCACCCTGCCGGGCGGCGGCGACTACCGCGACTACCTCATGCCCGGCATCTTCATGCAGGTCATGGCCATGACGGCCACCTCTGCCGCCACCACCGTGGCCGAGGACATGGCCCGCGGGATCACCGACAGGTTCCGCGCCCAGCCCATCGCCCGCAGCGCCGTGCTGGTCGGGCGGAGCGTGGCCGCCCTGTCGCTGCACCTGCTGTCGCTGTCCGCCATGGTGCTGACCGGAGTGCTGCTGGCCGGGTGGCGGGCGCACGGGAGCCTGGGGGCGACGGCGGGGGCGTTCGGGCTGCTGGCGCTGTTCGGGTTCGCGATGATCTGGATGGGCACGTACATCGGCCTGTGGGTCAAGAGCGGCGGGCAGGCGGACGCGGCCACGTTCGGCTGGCTGATGCCGATGACGTTCCTGGCCAACACGTTCGTCCCCACCGAGGGGCTGCCGGCCTGGCTCAAGCCCGTCACCGACTGGAACCCCATGAGCGCCGTCGCGGCCGCCACCCGCAGCCTGTTCGGCAACCCCACCTCGGTCTCCTCGGCCTGGCCGCTGCAGCACCCGGTGGCCGCGAGCCTGATCTGGTCGCTGGCGATCCTCGCGGTGTTCCTGCCGCTGTCCGTCCACCGCTACCGGACGATGTCCCGATGACGACAAGAGCGTCCTGGCGATGCTGCTCACCCTCGGGCTGATCGAGCGGTCGGTGGGGGACGACCCGGTCCCGGTGCTTCTGTCGATCACTTCCTGGA
>NZ_JBSGFQ010000056.1:0-86157 GCF_053603495.1 Nonomuraea sp. NPDC004186
GGTGGTGGTCGAGAGCTGGCCGTTGATGTAGATGCGCAGCTCGCCGGCCAGCGCGTCGTAGACGCCGGCGACGTGCGTCCACTCCAGCGGGTTGGGGATGGCATCGGAGCGGGTGCGTACGAGGGCGGCGGTGTCGGTGTCGGCGGCCCTCATGCCGAGGGTCCACCGCTGCTGCTCCTTGTCGAAGCCGAGCTGGAACCCGGCCGCCCGGCTGCCCGGCTGGGCCACGGCGGCGGTGTCGGTGGTGGGCAGGTAGTCGAGCTGGACCCAGGCGGCCACGGTGAAGCTCGACCTGGTGCCGACGGCGGGGCCGGTGGTCTGGGCGTAGCCGTTGACTCCGTCGAGCGCGAGCGCGCCGTCCAGCCAGCCGGACGTCCACGACGCGCCCCCGGCCAGCGTCGCGGCCGTGGAGCGGCCGGAGGACTCCGCGGCGGAGGTGCCCGACTCCTCGTCCAGCTTCCAGTGGCCGACCAGCGTGGCGGCGCTGTTGACCAGGTCGGCGATCTCGTCGGCGAACATGGCCCGGCCGTAGACGCGGACCTCGTCCACGTCGCCCGGCCAGGACTCCGCCGCGGCGCCGTTGACCTTGCCGCGGCCGATGGTGAGCGGCCCGGCGGCGTTCCACGGCTGGGTGAAGGCGACCTCGGACTCCAGCTTGCCGTTGACGTAGAGCGAGATCTGGCCCGCGGCGGAGTCGTAGACGCCGGTCAGGTGGGTCCACTCGTTCAGCCTGGGTGCGGCGGCCGACAGGGCCTTGACCGTCGCGGCGCCGTCGGCGTCGGAGCCCGCGCGGACCAGCGCCCAGCGGTCGTCGGGCTTCGAGTACTGGAGCGTGAAGCCGCCGGTCCTGGCGCCTTCCTGGGTGACGACGGTGGCGGTCGCGGCGTTGCCGGTCAGGCGGGCCCAGGCGGTGACGGTGAAGTTGCGGCCGGTGTCGGTGATCGGGCCGGAGGTCTGGGCGTAGGCGTTGGCCAGCTTCAGCCCCATGCCCGTCTTACCGGTCGTCCACGTGGCCCCGTACAGCGTCGCGGGGTGGGCGTTCGCGGCGTCGGCGGCCACGGTGCCCTGGCCTTCGTCCAGTTTCCAGTGGCCGCTGGGCGCGCGGCCGGAGTTGACGTTGAAGACGTAGGTGCGGATCGGGCCGAGCTGGCCCGCGCGGTCCTTGCTGCGTACCGACAGGACGTTGGGGCCGTCGTGGCGCGGGGTGAGCGCGATCGTGGCCGTGCCGTCGGCGGCGGGCGCGACCTCGGACTTCGGCGTGGTGTCCAGCCCGTAGACGTAGGCGGCCACGTCGGTGACGCCGTTGGGATCGAACGTGAACGTGCCGGCCAGGCCGACGCCGTCGTTCCAGCCTTCCTCGGCGTACTGGGGCGAGGTCACGACCGGCTCCCTGCCGGGCGCGGTGGCGTCCACGGTGGCCTCGCACCAGGGGCTCCAGGCGCTGTTGGCCTTGCCGTCCTCGGCCCGGACGCGCCAGCGGATCAGCGCGCCGTCCGCGTACAGGCTGACCGGGATCGTCGCGTAGTAGGCGGAGCCGGACGAACCCGTCGCGGTGACGTACTCGCCGGTCTTCGTCCCGGCGGCGTTGTACCACTCGAAGCGGCCCTTGACCGAGTTGTCGGTGTCCTTGAGCTTGGCCCACAGCTTGGGCGTGGCCGTGCTGATGACCGGCCGCCCGTCACCGGAGACGCAGGGGCCGCCCGGGTCCGACCAGGCGTCGGCGGCCACCGGGTCGGTCGGGATCGAGTTGTACTCGATGACGGCGACCGGGTTGTTCTTGAACTTCTTCCAGGCGTACAGGTCGGTCTCGCTGGTGGCATAGAGACCGATGGTCATGGTGTTCCACTTCTTGGCGGCGGCGTCGGCGGCCCACGACGTGACGTCGAACTCCACACCGCCGGGCGCGCAGGACCCTGTGCCATAGCCCTTGGCCACGTTCACCGTGGAGAGCAACCTGGTCTTCGCCGGCGGGTTCTTCCAGGTGGTGCTCTTGCTGATCGCGCCGGTCCCCCAGGCCTCCACCTTGCGGGCGCTGCAGGAGTACGACCACGTCTCGTACGTGCGCAGCGTGGCCTTGATGATCTGCTTGCCGTGGATGGTCGCGCCGGTGGCCATCTGGAAGAACGAGCGGTTCGTCTGGGTGGAGCTGATGTGACCGACGCGGGCGACGTCGCTGGAGTTGAGGTAGTTCGAGTCGGGCCAGTTGCTCCAGACCGCCGTCCACGAGCCGCGGGCGGCCGAGAAGTACGGGTCCAGGTAGACGGGGAACTCGGTCTTCGGGTCCTCCATCATCTTCCGGTCCGGCCTGAGCAGCAGCTTCCTGCCCGACAGCGCCACGCCCATCTTGGCCTGCTTGGCCTCCGGGGAGCGACCCTCCTTGAGCGCCTGCGGGCTCGTGATCCCCTGGGAGTCCCACATCGTCGGGGTGGGCGCGATGAAGATCGTGCCGCCGCCCTCGTCCACGGCCTCCAGGTTGCCCGCCTTGTCCGACTTCAGCGCCAAGCCGTTGACGGAGAGGGGGTAGGAGAGCTCGGTCAGGCCCGCAGCAGCGGCCCGGGACTTGACCACCAGGATGTGGGAGAAGCCGTCCACGTCCGCGGTGACCTGGAGGTCCACGCCCGGCATGACCTCGGGGTAGGTGGCGGTGTCGCCGTTCAGCGTGGGCTTGGGCAGGGTGCCCTGCCAGCCCAGCTCCAGGGTCTTGGCGCCGCGCGCCAGGCGGGCCAGCGGGCCGGTGCCGCCGCCGGAGAACGTCAGGCCGGCCGCCGCGGCGACCGGCTCGACCGCGCCGTCCGGGCGCAGGCGGAGGGTGGTGTCCACCGGGACCCAGCCGTCGGCCTTGCGCACGCGGACCGGGCGGACGTACTGCTCCAGGGTGAACGTGCCGTCGGGCTTGGCCCAGACCTGGCGGGTCTCGCTGCGCTGTGTTTCCACCTCGACGGGCTTGCCGGTGCTGCGGGCGAGGGTGAGCGCGGAGTCCTCGGGTGGTTGGACGGTCTGCGGTGGTTCCACTGTCTTCGCCGCAACGGCGGGCACCGGATCAGGCACCGCCAAGATCGTGAAAGCTAACGCCGCCGCAACCAACCCACGAACTGCCCGCATACGTCCTCACCCATGGTGAGCAGGGGTTACGCGCGAGAAGGCATACCCGCCCGGCGTCTCCACGATCTTCGGTTGACGATCGGATTTTCACTCTGACAACACGAGAGGTCTAGAGTTTTGCTCATTCTGCTCAAATTTCCTTCATAAACCTGATTTGTCCGGAAATTTCCGTCATGGCACATCAGACGTCCGTGGGCAGCGGCGACGCGGCCGGGTTGACCCGCTTGACGATCTCGTTCAGCACGATGCGGACGTACGGCTCCCCCACCCACAGGTGCTTGGCCCCGTCCACCCCGATGACCTCCGCCTGCGGCACTCTCGCGAACCTCGCGCGGGCCTCCTCGGGCCGCAGGTAGTCGTCGAACTCGGGCACCAGCACCGTCAGGGGCCGGCCGAACCGCGCCCATGCGTCCAGGTCGTGGTCGGTGGCCCGGTGCAGCGGGGGCGAGAGCAGGATCGCGCCCTCCACCAGCGGGTCGTGCGCCCACTTCAGCGTCAGCTCCGTGCCGAACGACCAGCCGACCACCCACACCTGGGGCAGGTCGTGGTACTCGGCGTACTCCAGCGCCGCCGCCACGTCGAACCGCTCGCCCTCTCCCCCGTCGAACGTCCCCTCCGAGGTGCCGCGCTCGGAGGACGTGCCCCGGGTGTTGAAGCGCAGCACGGCCAGGTCGGCGAGGGCGGGCAGCCGGTTGGCGGCCTTCTTGTAGACGTGGCTGTCCATGAACCCGCCGTGGGTGGGCAGCGGGTGCAGCGTCACCAGCGTCGCGACGGGGGGACGGTCGAGGGGCAGTGCCAGCTCGCCGACCAGGGTCAGGCCGTCGCCCGTCTCCAGCTCGATCGGCTCGCGCCGGGCGGGCAGCACGGTGGCCGCGCGAATCTCCACTTCGGGGGTTCCCTTCAATAACGGGTGCGGCCGGGGCCGCGGTCGAGTCTCTTGCGCCAGCAGGCGGTGTGCCAGTGACGGCGCTCCTCGTCGCCTCCCGGCCAGTTGGGCCAGGCGACGAGGTGCGACTGGCCGCTGCGGATCTCCTGGTCGCAGCCAGGACATCGGTAGTCCTTGGTCGAGGAGGCACCGGTGAGCATGCGCACCTTCCACTCGCCGTCGGGCCATTCCTCCACTTTGTCCAGCCCGGTCGGGAAGCCGAAGGGACGGGAGGACTCCCTGCGGCGGGCGCGGCGTGGGCTCATGGACGCGGGAATCGGCTGACGCCGGCGGTGACGAGCTGGTCGAGCAGAGGGGCGGGCGCGAAGGCGGGCTCGCGGTATTCGGCGTAGAGGGCTCTCAGCCCGTCGCGGACCTTCGCCAGGCCCAGCGACTCCAGCATCTCGAACGGCCCGGCGGGATAGCCGCAGCCCAGGCGCATGGCCGCGTCGATGTCGTCGATCGAGGCGTACCCGGAGTCGTGCATCCGCACGGCGTCGTTGAGGTAGGGGAACAGCAGGGCGTCGACCACGAACCCCGCCCGGTCCTTGCACGGCACCGGCGTCAGCCCGGCGATCTTCACCAGGTCCCTGGCGGCGCTCGCGGCCTCCTCCGAGGTCAGCACCGTGGAGGCGAGCTCGGCCACCTGGTCGCCGGCGAGGTGCACGCCGACCATCCTGGCGGGGTCGGGGAGGCGTACGGCGTGCTCGATCACGGGACGGTCGGCCAGGCGCAGCACGACGTCGGGGTCCTCGGACTCCTTGAACCCGGCCGCCCGCAGCCGCTCCGCCAGCCCGTCGCCGCCGGCCCCGGCCACGCCGAACGTGCCCGGCCTCGACCTCGCCGGCTCCTCCTGCGGCGAGTCGCCGTAGAAGCCCCGGCCCGACTTGCGGCCCAGCAGCCCGGCCGTGACCAGCTCGCGCAGCAGCGGCGCGGGCGCGTGCCGCCGGTCGCGCGTCTCGTCGAACAGCACCTCCATCACCCCGTACGCGGTGTCGAGGCCGATCAGGTCGAGCAGCGTGAACGGCCCCATCGGCAGCCCCACACCCAGCTTCATCGCGGCGTCGATGTCGTCGCGCCCGGCCACGCCAAGCTCCATGAGCACCGCGGCCTGGTTGAGGTAGGGCAGGAGCAGCCGGTTGACCACGAACCCGGCCCGGTCGCCCACCGGCACGGCCGTCTTGCCCAGCCTGCCCGCCAGCGCCGCGACGTCCGCCACGAGGCCGGGCGCGGTCACCACCGTCCCCACGACCTCGACCAGCTTCATCACCGGCGCCGGGTTGAAGAAGTGCATCCCCACGACCTGCCCCGGGCGACCGGTGGCGGCGGCGATGGCGGTGACGGACAGCGAGGAGGAGTTGGTGGCCAGGACGGTCCCGGGCTCGCAGATCCGGTCGAGGTCCTTGAACAGCGCGATCTTGTAGTCGAGGATCTCGGGGATCGCCTCCACCACCAGATCGACGTCCCGCAGGTCCTCGCGCGAGGTGGTCAGCGTGATGCGGCCGAGGATCTCGTCGCGCTGCCCGGGGGGCAGCTTTCCCTTGTCGACAGCCTTGCCGGTGGAGCGCTCGAGATGCCCGCGACCCCTGGCCAGCGCCTCGGCGTCGGCCTCGACCCCGATCACGCGCAGGCCGGCCCGCGCGAACACCTCGGCGATCCCGGCTCCCATCGTGCCGAGCCCGACCACTCCCACCCGTTCGAACGCCATGCGTCCAGTTTTCCAGAGCCGCTAAGGTGGGGCGTCATGCGGCTGGTCATCGCGCGATGCAGCGTGGATTACATCGGACGGCTCACGGCGCACCTCCCCATGGCGCCCCGACTCGTGTTGATCAAGGCGGACGGGAGCGTGAGCATTCACGCCGACGACCGCGCCTTCAAGCCGCTCAACTGGATGAACCCGCCGTGCAAGCTCAAGGAGGACGACGGCACCTGGACCGTCACCCACGGCAAGACCGGCGAGAAGCTGGTCCTGACGATGGAGGAGATCCTCCACGACTCCAGCCACGAGCTGGGCGTCGATCCCGGGCTGATCAAGGACGGCGTGGAGGCTCACCTGCAGGAGCTGCTCGCCGAGCACATCACGACGCTGGGGGACGGCTACTCGCTGATCCGGCGCGAGTACATGACGGCGATCGGGCCGGTGGACATCCTGTGCCGGGACGCCCTGGGGGCGACCGTGGCGGTGGAGATCAAGCGGCGGGGGGAGATCGACGGCGTCGAGCAGCTCACACGCTATCTGGAGCTGCTCAACCGCGACCCGCTGCTGGCGCCCGTGCGCGGCGTCTTCGCGGCACAGGAGATCAAGCCGCAGGCGCGCGTGCTCGCCACCGACCGCGGCATCGACTGCGTCACCCTCGACTACGACGGGCTGCGCGGCATCGAGCCGGAAAATCCGACCCTGTTCTAGCGCCGAACTCATCCCCCGGCGCCTTCCGCAAGCACGGCTACACCTGGCTGGAGGACGATCCGCACGACGCGGCTTCCGGGTGTGGCGGCCGGACGAGCCGGACCTGCCCGCGGCCGCCAACGCCGTGCTGCGGGCGCGGGAGCTCATAGGTCGTGAACAGAACCCGCGCAGCCCCCCACGGTTGAAATAGAGGGCTTTGGAATAGCGCCACATATTCACACGAATGGGGCCCGGCCCGCCAATTCCCCGGCGCACGTCCCGCCGCGGCGAGACAGCACTCTGCGCGATCGCACCGCTGCGGAGAGCTCCCTAGTAAGCGATGGCTTACCCGACTATCGTGAGGTCATGACGACGCTCACGTTCGACTCGCTCAACCCGGCGACCGGTGAGGTCGTCGGCACCCATCCCCGGCAGGGCCCCGACGCCGTACACACGGCCGTGGGCCGCGCGGCCGAGGCGGCGGCCTGGTGGGCCGGGCTCGGCCACGCCGCGCGCAGGCAGCGGCTGCTCGACTACAAGGCCGTCCTCACCCGGCAGCTGAGAGAGCTGAGCGGGCTCGTGCACGAGGAGACCGGCAAGCCGGTGGGCGACGCGACGCTGGAGATCGTGCTGGCGATCACCCACCTCGACTGGGCCGCCCGCAACGCCCGCAAGGTGTTGGGCCGCCGCCGGGTGAGCACCGGCATGATCGGCCTCAACCTGGCCGCCACGCTCGAATACCTCCCTCTCGGCGTGGTCGGGGTGATCGGCCCGTGGAACTACCCGGTCTTCACCCCCATGGGCTCCATCGCCTACGCCCTCGCCGCGGGCAACGCCGTGGTGTTCAAGCCCAGCGAGCTCACCCCGGGCATCGGCGTGCGGCTGGCCGAGCTGTTCGCCGAGTCGGTGCCCGAGCATCCGGTGTTCCAGGCCGTGACCGGGCTGGGCGAGACCGGGGCCGGGCTGGCCGCCGATCCGAGGGTCGGGAAGGTGGCGTTCACCGGCTCGACCGCCACCGCCAAGCGGGTCATGGCGGCCTGCGCCGAGAACCTGACGCCCATCGTGGCCGAGTGCGGCGGCAAGGACGCGTTCATCGTGGACGCCGACGCCGACCTCGCCAGGGCCGCCGACGCCTGCCTGTGGGGCGCGATGTCCAACGCCGGCCAGACCTGCGTGGGCGTCGAACGCGTCTACGTCGTCGACGCCGTCTATGAAAGTTTCATGCGCGAGCTGTCCGGCCGGGTGACAAAGGTGAGGGCCGGCGAGGACTACGGCCCGATCACGATGCCGGGCCAGGTGGACATCATCCGGCGCCACATCGACGACGCCACCAAGTCCGGAAAAATCGTGACCGGTGGCTCCGACTCCGTCCGCGCCCCCTACGTGGAGCCCGTGATCGTCGAGGACGTGCCGGAGGACTCCCCCGCGGTGCGCGAGGAGACGTTCGGCCCGACGATCACCGTCCGCCGCACCCGCGACGCCCAGGAGGCCCTGGAGCTGGCCAACGCCTCCGCGTACGGCCTGGGCGGGACGGTCTTCTCCGGGAACACGCGCAGGGCGATGGAGCTCGCCCGCAGGATGCGTTCCGGGATGACCGCCATCAATTCGGTCATCTCATTCGCCGGAGTGCCTGCGCTGCCCTTCGGCGGAGTGGGAGACTCGGGGTTCGGACGGATCCACGGGGCCGACGGTCTACGCGAGTTCGCCAGGCCCAAAGCGATCTCCCGCCAGCGCTTCGCGATGCCGGGGATGAACCTGACCTCGTTCACCCGAGGGCCCTCCGAGCTTGAGCGGCTGATCAGGCTCGTGACCTTCTTGCATGGGCGACGTAAAAGATAATCTTCTTACCCTTTCCCAAAACGGATCATCCGTCCATAATTGTGTGCTCTGGGGGCCACGATCATGTTGGACGGGTGGAATGTGAACCGGTCTTACCGGGGAATGTCAGCTGAGCAAAGGCTGGCAGACAGACGGGAGCGGCTGATGACGGCCGCCTACACGCTATACGCGAAGCCGGGGTTCACGGCGACGACCATCGAAAGGCTGTGCTCGGAGGCGCGGATCTCCAACCGCGCCTTCTACGAATGTTTCGGTGGGCGCGAGGAACTCCTCCAGGCGCTGCACGAGCGCTGCGTGGAAGAAAGCCTGGCCGTGGTGGCCAAAGCGGTCCAGGAGGCGCCGAAGACACTTGACGATCGAGTCAAGGCGGGGATTCGCGCCTATATCGAGTTCACCACGGCGGACTGGCGGCGGGCCCGCATCATGCATGTTGAGGTTCGCCGATCAGGAGATGTCCTGACACTGTCACGTCAACGCGCGGTGGACGCGTTCGCGCGGCTGGTCGAGGAGGCGTCGGCCGATTTCCCCCACGCTGCGGGGCTGAATCGGCGGCTGGTGGCACTCGGAGTAATTGGAGCGCTACAAGAGTTACTCATCGAGTGGCTGCACTCGGACGAGCAGCCGCCGATCGACGAACTCGCCGACGTGGCCGTGCACATCTTCATCCGCAGCCTCGGCACACCGTGACCATTCGCCGGCCATTCATAATGGACGGCCCGGAATCACCATTTTGCGGCACACAATAAAAGAGCGGGCAACGGCTGATCGTTGCCCGCTCTCGATATGTCACATCAGGCCACCGCGGCCGCGGGAACCTCCATGTGCAGCACCCGATTCAGCCGGGTCACCGCGAGTATCCGCATGATCCGCGGGGGCACCCCCCGAAGAACGAGGCGGCGCTGCACGCTGAGCGCGCGCCGATGCGAGCCCACCAGCACTCCGAGGCCGGTCGCGTCGATCATCTCCAGCCGGGAGAGATCCAGGATCAGGTCGCCTTCACCGGAATCGAGAGCCTCGTGCAGGCGCTCCCGCACACCGGCCGACGTGCCGGCGTCGAGTCTGGCGCCGATCCGCACCACCTGGGCACTCGGATTGCCCCGGACGCGCATGCCACCTCCTCAATCACACACGGTGTAGTCACCTCCGCACGCGGAGCGTTCAGAGAGGTGAACCCGTGTTCTCTCCCCTACCCACCCAGCGGAAGTGACACGACTGCGTTCAGGAGGAACTCTCCGCTTTCCGTCGGATGGGCACTCAGCTTCCCGCCCACGGCGGCCAGGCGCTCCCCCATGCCCGTCAGCCCGCTCCCGAGGTCGGCGGCCCGCCGCCGCTGCACCCCGTCGTTGCGGACGCTCAGCTCCGCCTCCTGCGCCGTGAAGCGGATCGAGATGTCGCAGAACGTCGCGGTGCTGTGCTTGAGCACGTTGGTCACCGCCTCGCGGACCGCGTACGCGAACACCGGCGCGACTCCGTCGGGCAGCTCCCGGTAGGGCAGGTGCACCTCGCAGCGGACCCCGGCCGCTTCGAGCACGCTTTTCACGCTGTTCAGCTCGGCGGCCAGGTCAAGCTCGCGGTAGCCGCGCACGGCCTGCCGCAGCTCCCTGAGTGCCTTCCTGGTCAGCGCGTTGACCTCGGTCATCTCGGCCCTGGCCGCGTCGGCGTCCACGTCCGACAGCCGTACGGCCAGCTCGGTCTTGACGGCGATGGCGGACAGCTGGTGGCCGACCAGGTCGTGCAGGTCCCTGGCGAAGCGCAACCGCTCCTCGGCCAGCGCCAGCCGCGTGTGCGCCTCGCGGCCCTCGTGAGCCTGTACGGCGAGCGACCAGATCCACATCCACATCCGGTTGGACGGCGGCATGATCGCGCACCAGATGGCGTACATGACCATGTAGATGACCAGCGCCTGACCGATGCTCAGCTCCGAGCCCATGCTGGCCGCCCCGAGCGCCAGGGCCGGCACACCGATCCCGACGCCTGCCGCCCACGTGCCGGCGGCCAGCAGGTAGACCGTGCGCCTGGGGACCTGGAGCGTGGCCAGGCCCAGCCAGCAGACGAGCACGAAGCCCCAGCCGAACGGCTCGCCCCCGCCCAGCGCCGCCGCGACCACGGCGAAGACCCCCGCCAGCACCACCTCACGGGTGGGGTAACGGCGGTCCAGCGCCGCGCTGATGATGCGCGGGCAGAGCCAGGTGAAACAGATCAGGGCGATCACAGCGGGCACGGCCCGCCACCACTGGAGCCTCCCCTCCCCGAAGGCGACCACCGAGGCCATGATGACCAGCAGCCACACCGCGACGAAGTTCGAGAGGAGCACTTTCCAGGTGAGGCGCCGCGCCCGCTTGATCGCGTCCATCTAGCCCGCGCGCAGCACGTCGGCGAGCTTGAGCCGGGCCCCCGTCCGGAGCACGGCGCGCTCGTAGATCTTGGCGCCGAAGCCCAGGACCGCGAGCACGGCCAGCGCCATGGCCCCCATCGACAGCGCGACCTGCCACATCGGCACCTCGGTCGCCGCCATCCGCACCGGCATGATCATGGCGGAGAACGGCGGTATGTACGACAGGACCGTGGCCAGCGTGCCCGTCGGGTCGTTGGTGGCGTAGAAGGCCACGAAGTACGTGACCATGATGAGCATGGTCAGCGGCGTCATCACGCTGCTCACCTCCTCCTGGCGCGAGACCAGCGAGGCGAGGGCGGCCGCCAGCGTGGCGAAGAAGGCGTACCCGAGCACGAACCACACCAGCACGCCCACCACCAGCCCCGGGAGCCCGGGCGGGAAGTCGGAGGCGATCCCGGAGGCCGCGGACGCGGCCAGGCCGACGGCCAGGATCGTCACCAGGTTGATCAGGCCGAGCACGCCCAGCCCGATGATCTTGCCGCCGAGCAGCTGCCACGGCCGGATCGTGGAGAGCAGGATCTCCACGATCCTGCTGCCCTTCTCCTCCACCACGCCCATGGCCACCATCATGACCTGACCCATGAGCAGCATGAAGAGCACGAGGACGAGAACCACGGCGATCCCGGCGCGGGCCGACTCGTAGCGGGTGTCGGCGCCGACGGACTCCATCTTCAGCGGCGGGATCGACATGCCCGCGGCGCCCAGCTTCACCTCGCGGTTGACGCTCTGCAGGAGCACGCCGAGCTGGCTGTCGATCTCGCCGTCCGTGAGCACCCGGGTGCCGTCGACCAGCACCGCGTCCACGTCCCCGTCGAGCACGGCCTTCTTGGCGGCGGCCTCGTCGGGGAAGCTGCGCCACTCGACCTGCGCGTCCGGCGCGGCGGCCTTCAGCGGGAGCTGCTGGGAGTTGACGGTGCCGAGCGTGTACTCGTCCGGCCCGCCGAGGATCTTGGGTGCGAAGGTCACCGCCGCCACCAGCACGGCCGTGATGAGCAGGCCGATCGCGAACGCCTTGGTCCGCACCTGCGTGGTGATCTCCCGCCGGGCGACCAGCATCAGTCCGTTCACGCCACGGCCTCCTTGAAGATCTCGGTGAGGGTCGGCTGCTCGACCCCGAAGTGCTCGACGTGCCCCGCCTTCATCGCGCGGCGCAGGATCTCCTGGTCGTCGCCGTCCGTGGTGTGCAGGACGTGCCTGTCGCCGTTCACGGTGACCGTGCCCGGCAGGCCGTCCGCCCAGCCGGGGGACGGGTCGCGGACGACCACGCGCAGCGTGTCGCCCTCGGCCGCCCGCAGGTCGGACACCGTGCCGGTGGCCACCATGCGACCGGCCGAGACGATGCCCACCGAGTCGCACAGCCGCTCGACCAGCTCCAGCTGGTGGCTGGAGAAGATCACCGGCACGCCGCCCCGGCAGCGCTCCTGCAGCGCCGTGGCCAGCGCGTCCACCGCGATCGGGTCCAGCCCCGAGAACGGCTCGTCCAGCACCAGCACCTCGGGGTCGTGCACCAGCGCCACCGCGAGCTGCACGCGCTGCTGGTTGCCCAGCGAGAGCGCCTGCACCGCGTCGCCCCTGCGCTCGGTGAGCCCGAGCCGCTCCAGCAGGTCGTCGGTGGCCTGCTTCGCGGCCGGCGCGCTCAGACCGTGCAGACGGCCGAAATACTCGATCTGCTCGGCGACCCGCATCTTCTGGTACAGCCCCCGCTCCTCCGGCATGTAGCCGAAGCGCCGCCGGTCGTCGTAGCCGAGCGGCCTGCCCTGCCAGCTCACCGAGCCCGAGTCGGCCTGGAGCACGCCCATCACGATGCGCATGGTCGTCGTCTTGCCGGCGCCGTTCGCGCCCACGAAGCCGAACATCTCGCCAGGCCGTACGGTGAAGCTGATGCCGTCCAGTGCGACCTTCCCGCCGGGGGACTCGGGGCCGCCCGCGAAGCGCTTGCGCAGCTCGCTGATCTCGAGCATCAGGTCATCTCCTTCGTCATGGGTAAATCGTGGCTTTGGAGGCGTTCGCCCTGCTAGTCGTGTAAATCACCGGCCCGACATGGATCCCGCGTCCCTTCCGGATGACATTTGTCATTAATCTGAAGCCATGACGCGCGCCGACAAGGACAAACCTGTCGTTCTCTCCCGGATCTACACCCGGGCCGGCGACGACGGCACCACCTCGCTGAGCGACATGAGCCGGGCGTCCAAGACCGATCCGCGGCTGGCCGCCTACGCCGACGTGGAGGAGGCCAACGCCCACCTGGGGCTCGCGCTCTCGTTCCGCACGCTGCCCGCGGACCTCGTCGAGGTGCTCGCCCGCGTCCAGAACGAGCTGTTCGACGTGGGGGCGGACCTGGCCACGCCGGTGGTGGAGAATCCGGAGTTCCCGCCGCTGCGGGTGGAGCAGTCGTACATCGACTGGTTGGAAGAGCAGTGCGACCGGTTCAACGCCGACCTCAAGCCCCTGCGCAGCTTCGTGCTGCCCGGCGGCGACCCCGCGACGGCCGCGCTCCACGTGGCCAGGGTCACCGTCCGCAGGGCCGAGCGGTCGACGTGGGCGGCCCTGCAGGCGCACGACGACATGAACGCGCTGACCGCGAAATACCTCAACCGCCTGTCGGACCTGCTCTTCATCGCCTGCCGGGTCGCCCACGCGGGCGAGGAGATCCTCTGGAAGCCCGGCGGCACCCGCTGAGACGCGCGGCCTGCCCTCGATCGGGCTAGGCGACGTCCAGGTAGGCGCTGGGCGGCGCGGACTCCAGCCACGCGAGGAAGCCCGTCATCGCGTCGGCGCTCATCGCGAGCGAGATCCCGCGGGTGGTGCCGCCGCAGTCGACCGCGAAAAGCCCGCCGTCGATCTCGCGACGGGCGGAAACGACGAGGCCGCGCCTCGCGATAGCGTGGCGCGGCCTCAGTCGCACACCCAGGAGCGGGATCCAGTGGAGCTCCCCGTCGGCGTAGCGGGCTACCCCGCTCTGCCAGCCCCGGTCACCCTCCCGCAGGCGACAGGGCACACTTCCCCTGGAACGGGCCAGCGTGACCCCGCGCAGGACGATGAGGGCGGCAAACAATACGAGAATCAGAACCGTCGTAACCATGCCGCCCCCACAAGCCTGGATCTGTTAAACCTCTTCGCCTGCCGCGCGGAGCCGGGCCCTGGCACGCTTGGCCTCGATCGCCGCGTCGGCGTCTTCCTGGTCGGCCTCGATCGAGGCCTGAGCCCGATCGAGAGCGTCACGGGCAGCCGCGACGTCGACCTCGGAACCGAGCTCGGCCACCTCGGCGAGCACCGACACCTCGTCGTCGGCCACGGAGATGAAACCGCCGTGCACGGCCGCCACGAGGTCGCCTTCGCCCTCCCGCTTCACGCGAAGCACGCCGCCCTCGACGAGGACGCCGAGCACAGGTGCGTGTTGCGGCATAATACCGATCTCGCCGTCCACGGTCTTGGCAATCACCATGTCGGCCTCGCCCGACCAGATCTCACGCTCGGGTGAGACAACCCCTACGCGTAGCTTCGCCACTTGTGTAGGTTCCTTTCCGATCTGGTGGTGGTGCCTCGTTCCTACCCCAAAGCACCACCGTAGGTGCAGCGGGCCGCCGAAGACGACCCGCTGCAGGGCGATTAACTACGCTCGAGTTCCTTGGCCTTGGCCACGGCCTGCTCGATGCCACCGACCATGAAGAACGCCTGCTCGGGCAGGTGGTCGTACTCACCCGCGCACAGGCCCTTGAAGGAGGCGATGGTCTCGTCCAGCGGAACGGTCTCGCCCGGCTGGCCGGTGAAGGCCTCGGCCGCGTACATCGGGTGCGACAGGAAGCGCTCGATGCGGCGGGCCCGCTGGACGGTGACCTTGTCCTCCTCGGACAGCTCGTCGATACCGAGGATCGCGATGATGTCCTGGAGCTCGCGGTACTTCTGCAGGATCCGCTTGGTCTCCTGGGCCACCCGGTAGTGCTCCTCGCCCACGATCTGCGGGTCGAGGATCCGGGAGGTGGAGTCGAGCGGGTCCACCGCGGGGTAGATGCCCTTCTCCGAGATCGGCCGCGAGAGAACGGTCTGCGCGTCGAGGTGCGCGAACGCGTTGTGCGGGGCCGGGTCGGTGATGTCGTCCGCGGGCACGTAGATCGCCTGCATGGAGGTGATCGAGTGACCACGCGTCGAGGTGATGCGCTCCTGGAGCACACCCATCTCGTCGGCCAGCGTGGGCTGGTAACCCACGGCGGACGGCATACGGCCGAGGAGCGTGGAGACCTCGGAACCGGCCTGCGTGAAGCGGAAGATGTTGTCGATGAAGAGCAGCACGTCCTGCTTCTGCACGTCGCGGAAGTACTCCGCCATGGTCAGCGCCGACAGGGCGACCCGCAGACGGGTGCCCGGCGGCTCGTCCATCTGACCGAAGACGAGCGCGGTGTCCTTGAGGACGTCCGCCTCCTCCATCTCCAGCCAGAGGTCGTTGCCCTCACGGGTGCGCTCGCCGACACCGGCGAAGCACGAGGTGCCGCCGAAGTTACGGGCGACGCGGCGGATCATCTCCTGGATCAGAACGGTCTTGCCCACGCCGGCGCCGCCGAACAGACCGATCTTCCCACCCTGCACGTACGGGGTGAGCAGGTCGATGACCTTGATGCCCGTGACGAGCAGCTCGGTACGGGACTCGAGCTGGTCGAACGGCGGCGACGGACGGTGGATGCCCCACCGCTCCTCGATCTTGAGCGACGCGGTCGGCACGTCGAGCGTCTCGCCCAGCGCGTTCCACACGTGGCCCTTGACGACGTCGCCGACCGGCACCGAGATCGGGGCGCCGGTGTCCTGCACCGCCTGGCCGCGGACCAGGCCGTCGGTCGGCTGCATCGAGATGGTCCGGACCAGGTTGTCACCCAGGTGCTGGGCGACCTCCAGGGTCAGGGTCTTGGTCTCCTCGCCGAGGGTCACCTCGACCTTGAGCGCGTTATAGATCTCCGGCATCGCCTCGACGGGGAACTCCACGTCGACGACGGCGCCGGTGACACGTGCCACGCGGCCTGTGCCGGCCGCCGCGGCCTCTACAGTTTCAACAGCCTCTGCAGTCATTTCACTCTTTCCCCGCTGCGGCGTCAGCGAGCGCGTTGGCGCCACCGACGATCTCGCTGATTTCCTGGGTGATCTCGGCCTGGCGAGCCTGGTTCATCTGCTGGGTGAGCACCCGCATCAGCTCGTTGGCGTTGTCTGTCGCGGACTTCATCGCGCGCCGCCGCGCGGCCTCCTCGGAGGCCGCGGACTGCAGCAACGCCGTGAAGATGCGCGACTCCACGTAACGTGGCAGGAGCGACTCCAGCACGTCGGCAGCGGTCGGCTCGAACTCGAAGTACGGCGGGATCGCGGTCGTCTCCGTCGCCTCGGTCTCCTCGACCTCCAGCGGCAGAACACGCTTGACCACGACATTCTGGGTCAGCATCGAGACGAACTCGGTCGAGACGATGTGGATCTCGTCGATCCCGTTCTCGTCCTTGAACGAGTCGATCAGCGTCTGCGCGATCCCCTTGGCGTCGGTGTAGGACGGGTTCCTGGAGAAGCCGACCCACTGCCCGCCCATGTCGCGGCCGCGGAAGGAGTGCCAGGTGACACCCTTGCGCCCGGTGACGAACGGGACCACGGTCAGGCCGCGGGTCTCCAGCAGCCCGCGCAGGGCCTCGGCCTCGCGCAGCACGTTGGCGTTGAAGCCGCCGCAGAAACCGCTGTCGCTGGTGACGATGAGGACGCCCGCCTTGGTGGGGTTCTCCTTCGCCACGGTCAGCGGATGGTCGACGCTGGCCGCGTTGCTGACGACGCCGGTGACGGCGCGAGTGATCTCACGCTCGTACGGCAGCGCCGCCTGCATCCGCAGCTGCGCCTTCACGATCCGCGAGGAGGCGATGAGCTCCTGGGCGCGCGTGATCTTCGCGGTCGACTTGACCGAGCTGATCCGCCGCCGCAGCAGCCTTAGCTGGGCACCCATGTCCTACTTCTTCTCCGCCGGACGGACGACCTTCTTGATCTTCTCCTGGCCGACCTCTTCGGCGCCCAGCGGCGCCACCGGCTCGTCCTTGACCAGCAGCTCGCCCGACGAGGTGGTGAAGCTCTTCTTGAAGTCCGTGACAGCGTCCTTCAGAGCGGTCACCGTGTCGTCGGACAGGTCCCTGGTCTCACGGATGGTGTCGAAGATGCCCTTGTGCGAGGCCTGGATGAAGTCCAGGAACTCCGACTCGAAGCGACGGACGTCCTCGATCGGCACGTCGTCCAGCTCGCCCGTGGTGCCCGCCCAGATCGAGGCCACCTCGCGCTCCAGCGAGAACGGGCTGTACTGGGGCTGCTTGAGCAGCTCGACCAGCCGCTGACCGCGCTCCAGCTGAGCCTTGGACGCGGCGTCCAGGTCGGAGGCGAAGGCCGCGAAGGCCTCCAGGTCACGGTACTGCGACAGCGACAGACGCAGCGTACCCGCGACCTTGCGCATGGCCTTGGCCTGCGCGGAGCCGCCGACTCGGGAGACCGAGACGCCGACGTTGATGGCGGGCCGCACACCGGCGTTGAACAGGTCGGTCTCGAGGAAGACCTGGCCGTCGGTGATGGAGATGACGTTGGTCGGGATGAACGCCGAGACGTCGTTGCCCTTGGTCTCGATGACCGGCAGGCCGGTCATGGAGCCGGCACCCATGTCGTCGGAGAGCTTGGCGCAGCGCTCCAGCAGACGGGAGTGGAGGTAGAAGACGTCGCCGGGGAATGCCTCACGGCCCGGCGGGCGGCGCAGCAGCAGGGAGACGGCGCGGTACGCGTCCGCCTGCTTGGTCAGGTCGTCGAAGACGATCAGGACGTGCTTGCCCTGGTACATCCAGTGCTGACCGATCGCCGAGCCGGCGTAGGGCGCGATGTACTTGTAACCAGCGGGGTCGGAGGCGGGAGCGGCGACGATGGTGGTGTACTCCATCGCGCCGGCCTCCTCCAGCCGAGCGCGCACCTGCGCGATGGTCGAGCCCTTCTGGCCGACCGCGACGTAGACGCAGCGGACCTGCTTGGTGGGGTCACCGGAGGCCCAGTTTTCGCGCTGGTTGAGGATGGTGTCGACGGCGATCGCGGTCTTGCCGGTGCCACGGTCACCGATGATCAGCTGGCGCTGACCACGGCCGATCGCGGTCATGGCGTCGATCGCCTTGATGCCGGTCGCCAGCGACTCCTTCACGGGCTGCCGCTGGACGACGGTGGGGGCCTGAAGCTCGAGGGCGCGAACGGCCTCGGCCTCGATGGCGCCCTTGCCGTCGAGCGGGATGCCCAGGGGGTCGACCACGCGGCCGAGGAAGTTGTCGCCGACGGGCACGGACAGGACCTCGCCCGTCCGGCGGACCGTCTGGCCTTCCTCGATCTTGCTGAAGTCGCCCAGGATAACGACACCGATCTCGCGGGTGTCGAGGTTAAGCGCCAGGCCGCGCGTGCCGTCCTCGAACTCGAGCAGTTCGTTCGCCATCGCCGAGGGAAGGCCGGAGACATGGGCAATGCCGTCGCCGGCGTCGACGACGGTCCCGATCTCCTCGCGCGCGGCGCCTTCCGGTTCGTACGCCTGGACGAAGCGCTCAAGCGCGTCCCGGATCTCGTCCGGCCGGATCGTAAGCTCCGCCATCTCTACTCTGTCTCCCTATTCGCCTAGCCGGCCAACCGGCGGCGGACTTCTTCGATTCGTCCCACAATGGTGGTGTCGATGATCTCGTCGCCGATGCGGACCGAGAACCCACCGAGCACTCGCTTGTCCACCTCGACGTTCAGGTGCACGTCACGGCCGTAGGAGGCGCTCAACCACGCCGTGAGGCGCTGCTTCTGCGCCTCGGTCAGCTCGACCGCGCTACGTACCACCGCCACGAGGCGCTGGCGCTGCTGGGCCACGAGCTGGATGAACTCCTCCAGGCCCGACTCCAGGCTACGCCCACGCGGATGCACCGCAACCTGCCTGAGCAGGCGCAGGCTGGTCGGAGCGACCTTCCCGCCGAGCAGGTCGCCGAGCAGCTGCACCTTGCCCGCCTCCGGCGCGGCCTGGTCGGCGAGTGCGCGACGCAGATCGGGGTTGGCGGCGACGATGCGGCCGAAGCGGAAGAGCTCGTCCTCCACGTCGTCGAGCCTGGACTGGCTCTCCGCCTCCGCGGCCGCGGCGACGACGCCGAGCCGCTCGATCGCGTCGGCCAGGTCACCGGCCCGCGACCACCGGACCGAGACCGCGGCCTCGGTCGTGGCGATCGCGGCCTCGCTGACCTTGCCCGCGAGCAGCGCGCGCACGGTGGCCGCCTTCTGCTCGCCGGGCCTGGCCGGGTCGGACAGCGCCCGGCGCAGGCCGTGTTCGCGGTCGAGCAGATCCGCGATCGCGAACAGCTCGTCGGAGAGCGTCCCGAGGTCGGCACTGCCGGCCACCGCGTTGAACCGCTCCTCGACCTCTGCCAGCGACGTCCTGCTCAGACCTCGCATTAGCGCACCGCCTGCGGCGTGGACTCGAGCTCGTCGAGGAACCGGTCGACGATGCGGCTCTGCCGGACCTCGTCCTCGAGGGACTCGCCGACGATGCGGCCGGCCAGATCGGTCGACAGACGGCCGATCTCGGTGCGGAGCTGGGCGAAGGCCGCCTGGCGGTCCGCCTCGATCTGCGCGTGCGCGGCCTCGACGAGACGGCGGGCCTCGGCCTGCGCCTCCTCGCGGAGCTCGGCCTTGATCTGCGCGGCCTGCTCGCGAGCTTCCTCGCGCAGCCGGGCCGCCTCGTGCCTGGCCTCGGCCAGCTGGTCGCGGTACTGCTGCTGCAGTGCCTGCGCCTCGGCCTGGGCCTCCTCGGCTCTCTTGATGCCACCCTCGATGGCGTCGGCGCGCTCGCCCAGCGTCTTCTGGATACGCGGGACGAGGATCTTGCCGACGACGACGAGGACGACGAGGAACGAGAAGATGCCGACGACGAGCTCGAAAGTGTGCGGGATGAGCGGGTTAGCGCCCTCTTCCGCCGCGAGGAGCGTAGCTGCCTTAGTCATGGTTGCAGCCTTTCGTCAGGGGTTTCTTCTGGCCTTAGATGTTCGCGAAGATGAACGGCGCGACCAGACCGAGCAGGGCGAGGGCCTCGGTGAGAACGAAGCCGAGGAGCATGTTCTGGCGAATCAGGCCGTAAGCCTCGGGCTGACGCGCGATGGCCTGCACGCCCTGACCGAAGATGATGCCGACGCCGATGCCGGGGCCGATGGCGGCGAGACCGTAACCGATGGCGGTGACGTTGCCGGAGACCTCAGCGAGAACGCTCATTGCTGTATTCCTTTACTGGACGGCCGGTGAAGCGGAGTCTCACCGGTCATGGATATTCCGGTACGTGGATCTCAGTGCTCTGCGTGCAGGGAGCCGCCGATGTACATCGAGGCCAGCATCGCGAAGAGGAACGCCTGCAGGAACTGGATGAACATCTCGAAGGCCGTGAAGATGATGGTCATGACCACGCCGATCACGCCCACCCCGGCGCCGAGCGGCGTCAGCTTCTCGAACAGGAACCAGAAGCCGACCATGCTGAAGAACGCCAGCAGCATGTGACCGGCGAACATGTTCGCGAAGAGTCGGACCGCGTGCGTGAACGGCGCGATGATCAGGTTCGACAGGAACTCGATCGGCGAGAGCAGCAGGTAGATCGGCTTGGGCAGTCCCGGCGGGAACATCAGGTTCTTGAAGTAGCCGATCGGGCCCTGGTGCTTCATGCCCAGGTAGACCTTGAGCACGTAGATCGAGCCCGCGAGGACGATCGGGAAGGCGATGTGCGAGGCCACCGGGAACTGGAGAATCGGGATGACGCCCATGATGTTCCAGATGAAGACCAGGAAGAACAGCGTCAGCAGCAGGCCCATCCACCGGTCGGCGTCCTTGCCCAGGAAGGGCCGGGCGACCTGGTCGCGGACGAACATGTAGCCGTACTCGGCGACGTTCTGCACACCCCTCGGGACGATCTTGGGGTTGGCGAAGGCGGCCCAGCAGAAGCCGATCACCAGGACCGCGCTGAGGATGGCGAGGAGAACCGGCTTGGTGAACCAGTCGACCCCGGGAATGATCGGGGTAAAGGAGTTGAACAGCTCGTCAGGCGTTGGGGCCCGGAACTGGTCTTCAGGAGGAGCGAGGACCGTCAGCGCAATCACGCGGCGTTCCCTTCAACGTCGTAGTGTGGATCACAAGGGTTTTCCTCAGCGAAGCGATCTACTGCCGTATGGGCTAGCGACCGAACTTCCGGTATGCCAGGTAGCCACCGAGCACCAGCCCCAGGACGATGCCTATGGGGAAGAACGCGGACATGTCCAACCACCGGTCCAGCAACCAGCCGGCGCCTCCGTAGATAGCCATCCCGGCGATCAAGTAGCTCGGGACTGACCACATGGCATCGGCGAAGTCGCGACCGTCCTTTTCGGGTCGGCGTTCCTGTGCGCTCATCGCGGCCTTGACGATAGCAGGCAAGTAGCGGACTAGTCATATCGGACCCCGCCCGTTTTACCTGCCGTCATGAATCGCCCTTCCCCGGGACCCCGGCTTCGGGGTCGACATAGAGGATCTTGGTCTTCATGAAGGCACGTACTTCGAAACCGGTCCAGACAAGGGTGCAGACCACGACGGTCCAGGCGAACGCCTGGGTGTTCCAGGCCGTGGTGTCGCGGAACGAGGCCAGCACCACCATGATGGCGACGACCTTGACGAGGTAGCTGACCATCGCCGCGATCGCCATCATCTGGGGGGAGACCCGAGCGGCATAGGACACCGCTACCACGCTGATGCTGAAGAAAACCCCGACGAGCAAAGTGCCGATCGCGGCGCCCAGCGCTCCCTTGCCGCCAATCGTCAGGAGCGACACAGCCACGGCGACCACCCCAACCGCGAAGGTCGGAATCGCGGCGCTCTTGAGTACGCGCACGTCGTTGGCCTGCATCGGTGCTCCATCAACAAGTTATCAAGCGAGCGTTTGCTACCTCCAGAACCGGTGGGTCTGGAGTCCCTGCTCGTGAAAGATATCACAAGCTCACGGAAGACCGCTTTTACCTGCCGTTTCTAGTTCCCGATCAAGAACGGCTCGGAAAGGCAGGAATGACCGGTTTACCCTCGGCGCTCGCGCGAGCGCCGTCCGAAGGCGGCGCCTGTCTCCTGACCTGGGGGTCCTCGGGCAGGATCGGCGGCATCGGCCCCGTGGGAGGCCCGTCATCGTCGGGGTTGTCGTCGCGTGGCGCCGCGTGCGCCCCGCCCCTGCCCCGCCAGCGCGGCAGGGCCATCAGCACCAGGACGGCCAGGGCGAGCACGATGACCGCGGGGAAGAGCAGGACGGGCACGCCGACCCTGGACATGCCGACGATGCCGAACGAGAACAGGAACGTCCAGGCGTACATGATGAGCACCGAACGCCGGTGCGAGTGGCCGATGTCCATCAGCCGGTGGTGCAGGTGACCGCGGTCGGGCGCGAACGGCGACAGGCCCTGCGACGTGCGCCGCACGACGGCGGTGATCAGGTCGATGAGCGGCAGCACCAGCACCGCCGCGGGGACGAGCAGCGGCAGCAGCACGGGGAACTTGTTCATCTCCACGATGGCCGACGTGTCCACCGGCGTCACCGTGACGATGGAGGATGCGAGCACGAGCCCGATCAGCATGGCGCCCGTGTCGCCCATGAAGATTTTCGCCGGGTGGAAGTTGTGCGGCAGGAAGCCCAGGCAGGCGCCGATGAGGACGGCGGCGATGGCGGCCGTCGCGGTGATGTTGCTGCCGGTGATGTCCTGGCTGATGATGATCGAGTAGGCCCAGGTGGCCATGCCCGCGATGCACACGATCCCGGCGGCCAGGCCGTCGAGCCCGTCGACGAAGTTGACCGCGTTGATGGTCACGACCACGACCAGGATGGTGATGATCGTGCTGAGCGTGTAGTCGAGGCTGGTCGAGCCGCCCCAGCTCTCCGGCAGCGGGATCGAGGTCAGCCGCATGTCGAAGAAGACCAGCACCCCGGCCGCCGCGATCTGGCCGGCGAGCTTGATGAGGGCGTCCATCCCCCACCAGTCGTCGAGGAACCCGGTGAACGTGATGAGCCCGCCCGCGATGATCAGCGCGGGCACCGGATTGGCGCCCGTACCGGCCAGGGCCTCGCCCGAATGGGTCAGCTGACCGGCCAGCAGCAGCCCCACGACCAGGCCGCCGTACATGGCCAGGCCGCCCAGCCTGGGCGTCGGCGTGGTGTGCACGTCGCGATCGCGAATCTCCGGCATGGCGCCGATGCGGATGGCGAAGCGGCGCACCAACGGGACCAGCAGATAGGTCACCGCCGCGGCGATGAGCGCCATGAACAGGTATTCGCGCACGGACCTAGTTTCCCGGATCCTCCGGCCCGCTGGGACCGGAAAACGACACAGACCAGCTTAATATTCGCTGAGATATGGCTGATGGATGGCCAGAAGCGCCGAAACTCTCTCCCGAACCTCCCCAGCGTCGGCCGGATGTCGCACCGCCCGGGTCACCAACGTCCCGACCTCCTTCAATTCCTGGGGCCCCATGCCCTGGGTGGTCACGCACGGCGTGCCGACGCGGATCCCCGACGTGATCGACGGGGGCTCGGGATCGTACGGGATCACGTTCCGGTTGAGCGTGATGCCGGCCGCCGCGCACCTGCGCTCGGCCTCGGCGCCCGACACGTTGAGATCCCGCAGGTCGATCAGCGCCAGATGGGTGTCCGTACCGCCCGACACGGGCCGCATCCCCTGCCCGGCCAGCGCCTCCGTCAGCGCCCGCGCGTTCGCGACCACCTGCCTGGCGTAATCGGCGAACTCCGGGCGCATCGCCTCCGCGAACGCCACCGCCTTGGCGGCCACCACGTGCATCAACGGCCCGCCCTGGATGAACGGGAACACCGCCCGGTCGATCTTCCCGGCCAGCTCCTCCGTGCACAGGATGGCCCCGCCGCGCGGCCCGCGCAGCGCCTTGTGAGTGGTGAATGTCACGACGTCCGCGTACGGCACCGCCGACGGGATCGCGCCGCCGGCCATCAACCCGATCGGGTGCGCCACATCGGCCATCAGCCACGCGCCCACCTCGTCCGCGATGCCGCGGAAGACCGAGAAGTCGATCAGCCTGGGGTACGCCGTGGCGCCGCACACGATGAGCTTCGGCTGATGCCGCAGGGCCAGATCCCGGACCTCGTCATAGTCGATGAGTTCGGTGTCACGCCGCACGCCGTACGACACGACGTCGAACCATCTTCCCGAGAAATTCACCTTGGAGCCGTGGGTGAGATGGCCGCCGTGCGAGAGCGCCATGGCCAGCATGGTGTCGCCGGGTTGCAGGAGCGCGGCGTATGCGGCCAGGTTCGCGGAGGCGCCTGAGTGGGGCTGCACGTTGGCGTGCTCCGCCCCGAACAGCTCGCGCGCCCGCTCGATCGCCAGCCGTTCGGCCCGGTCCACCACCTCGCACCCGCCGTAATAGCGCCGTCCGGGGTAGCCCTCGGCGTACTTGTTGGTGAGGGTGGAACCGAGTGCCGCGAGGACGGCGGGCGAGGTGAAGTTCTCACTCGCGATCAGCTGGATCCCGCCGCGCACTCGCTCCAGCTCGTCGAGCAGCACCTGTGCGAGCTCCGGGTCCTGCCTCTGCAGCAACCCGAAGTCGGGACCGTAATAGGGTTCCCCACCCATTTCCCCACTGTACGACCTAATGTCCGTTTCTCCCAGGCACGCCCCCTCCCCCACCCCTCACCGGCAACCCACCGAGCCGCCCCGCAAGCCGCTCCCGCAGCCCGCTCCCCTAAAGCGGCTCCCTCAGCCCGGCACCCCAAAAGCTGCTCCCTCAGGCCGCGGCCCCAAACCCTTCCTCAGCCTGCCGCCCAAGCTCTTTCCTCAGCCCGCGCCCTCAAGCCGCTCCCCCGGCCCGCGCCCTCAAGCCGCTCCCCCGGCCCGCGCCCTCAAGCCGCTCCCCCGGCCCGCGCCCTCAAGCCGCTCCCCCGGCCCGTCCTCCTCTGGAGCGACCCCCGCTATTTCCCTCAAGCCGCACTTTTCCCGGCTGTCCCTCAAGCGGGTTCGCGCCACCGCGCCACAAGCGGCCTTTCCCCTGCCCCCTCAAACGACACTCTGAGCTGCCTCCCCAAAGGGGACACTCGGCCGTTTCCCGCAAAGGACACGGCGGGCCGCTTCCCCCTCAAGGGACCTCCCGGGCACCTCCCTCGAAAGGACCTCAGCCGGGCGGCGGGCTACTGGAACGCATGCGGCGCGTTGGCCGTCGTGGGGATCCACCTGGGCGTGTCCGCCGCCTCGTCGCTGATGGCGGTCAGCACGGAGTGGCGGTAGACGGCCAGCCGGGTGCGCCATTCGCGGATGTCCTGGACATAGCGCTCGCCCACCGGCGCGTCCCACGTCTGAGGACTCTTGGCCAGGCCGTACGCCTTGTCCAGCGCCGTTCTGAGCGTCTCCAGTTGGGGCAGGACGGTGTTCCAGGCCAGGACGAGGCGCTGGTAGTCGGGGTTGAACTCCCAGGCCCTCTGAGGGCTGTCCAGGGCTCCTGAGGGAGAGGCGGGCGGGGTCTCGTCGCGCTCCCTGGGCCTGGGCGCCGGCGGGTCGACGTACATCACGCGCTCCTTTCCGGCGTACCGGGGTCGATGTCGCCGGGCGGGCCGTCGGGCCGGATGTCCCTGGGCGCCCACTCGCCCTTGCCGTACTCGCCGGGCGGAACCTCTACGGAGGGCATCTCGAGGGGCTGGATCTCGCGGTGGTGATCCATGACCGTCCGCAGGGCGTCCAGGCTGGGTGGGGAGACGTCCACGGAGACGACGTCGCTGCCGTCGTTCGCCCAAACGTTGATGTCTGATGCGGCGGGGGGAGCGGCTTCTGCCCCGTACGCGATCTGCACCTGGACCGAGGGACTGGTCGGCGGGATCGCGACGGGCGCCCCTTGGCCCCGTGTCCCCTGATCACCGTTCGCCGGGCTATCGCCTCTCCCCAGCCCTCCCTGCTCCCCCGCCTCTAGACCACCCTGGCCACCCTGGCCGTAGGTTCCCTGGTCGCCCGTTCCTCGGCCTTGGTCGCCGGTCCCTCGGTCACCCGTCCGCTGACCCGCGTCACCGCCTGAGGGCTGATCCGGCGTCGTGTCCTTGGCACCTGGCACCGTGTCCTTGGCACCCGGCACCGTGTCCTTGGCGCCCGGTGTGGTGTCCGTGCCTCCAGGTGTGGTGTGCGAACCGCCGTGCCTGTTGTCCGTGCCTCCAGGCGTCGTATCCGTGGCGCCGGGTGTGGTGTCCGTGCCGCCGGACGTGCAGGCGTCGTTCGCGCCTGCAGTGGGAGCGGTGCCATTCGTGGCGTTGGTGCCGTCCGTGGCGTTGGTGCGGTCCGTGGGGGTGGTGCCGTCCGTGGGGGTGGTGTCGTAGCCGGAGGTGTCCGCTAATCCCGGCATGTCCAGTGGCGGAATTTCCCGGTGGTGTCCCACCACCGTCTTCAGCGCGTCCAGGTTGGGCGGATTGGTGTCGACGGAAACCACGTCGCTGCCGTCGTTCGCCCAGGCGTTGACGTTCGCGGCGGTGGTGCTGTCGGCGGAAACCTTCGGCATGTCCGCCGGTTGCACCTTGTCGGCGTTCTCGAGGAGGTCTTCCAACTGCTCGGCCGTGGGCGGGTCGATGGGTATCTGCAGGACCTTTACGCCGTCCACTTCCACGATGTGCGGCTTGGTCGGGTCCTGCTGGTCCTTGGCCGGAGTGTTGACCGCACCGCCGTCCGCCTCGGCGCCGCGGTCGCGCCTGCTGCCCACATCGTCGTCCTTGGGCTGGTCTACGGGCTGATCGCCGGTCTTACCGTCGCCTCCGGTGTCCTGGCCCGTCCCAGTGTCCTTGGCACCGTCGCATGTCTTCCCATCGGCATCGGAGTCCGACTTCCCGTCGGCGCCCGTCTTGCCGTCCGAATCCGACTTCCCATCGGCACCCGTCTTGCCGTCCGAATCCGACTTCGCGTCGTCGTCCTTCGACGGAGGCTCGTCGGCGCGTGGGTTGTCGTACTTGTCCCGATCCCCCCGCACCTGCTTGGGATCGTCGTCCTCAGTAGCCCCCGCCCCCCATCCGGGGCGGTTCGACGCGCTTCTCCAGCACCCCGAGCCGGACGTTGACGTCCTTGACCATCCCGTCGACGGCCTCCGCGACCTGCGCCGGGCGGTGGGTGGTCTGGGCCGACAGCCCGGCGCGGTGCATGGCGGCCCTGACCTGGTCCTCGACCGTACGCATCTGCGTGGCCGCGTGTTTCACCTCGGTCAGCAGGTCACGGACCAGCTTGGGATCCATGCCGTCGAACTTGCCCATGGGCCACTCCCGGACGTAATCGCCGCTCCGGGCCTCACCGTAGTGTCGGCCGGAGCGCGATCGCAGCCGGGATAAGCAGACGGTATGGCGTCAGTCGTCGGTGGCGACGTATCCGATGATGCCGCGCAGCTTCTCCACCGGGATCGCCCCGCGCCGCAGCAGCCGGGGCACGGCGGTGGTGAGGTCGATGATGGTGGAGGGTGTGTTGTCGGTGGTCTTGCCGCCGTCGAGATAGACCTCGATCGAGTCGCCGAGCTGCTCCTGGGCCTCCTCCGCCGTGGTGGCGGCGGGGGCGCCGGAGCGGTTGGCGCTGGAGACGGCCATGGGCCCGGTCTCCTTGAGCAGGTCGAGCGCGACCGGGTGGAGCGGCATGCGGACGGCCACCGTCCCCTTGGTCTCCCCCAGGTCCCAGGAAAGGGCCCTGTTGGCCTTGCAGACGAGCGTGAGCGGCCCGGGCCAGAAGGCGTCTATCAGGTCCTGCCCGTACGGCCCGAGGTCGTCTATGAGCGCTGTGGCGGCTCTGACGGTGCCCACGAGCACGGGCGGCGGCATCTCGCGGCCCCGGCCCTTGGCGTCGAGCAGTGCCGTGACCGCCGCCGGCGTGAACGCGTCGGCGCCGATGCCGTAGACGGTGTCGGTCGGCAGCACCACGAGCTCGCCGCGCCGCACGGCGGCCGCGGCCTCCATCACGCCCACGGTCCGCTGCTCCAGGTCGGAGCAGTCAAAGCGTCTGGCCATCGGTCCTGTCACCTCGCTCGCATGGATCCTAGTCCTGGCCCAGCCGGGCCGTGACGAAGCGGTCCCTTCTGGTGAGGTCCTGGCGAAGGCGCACGTCGCGCCAGCCGTTGTCCTCGGGGAACGTCAGATAGACCGCCCTGCCCTGCTGGTCGGCGTGCTCGACGACCACCCAGCCGCCGGGCCGCAGCAGGCGGCGGGCCGTGCGCTCGACCGCGCGCACCTCGCCGAGCCCGTCCTCGCCGGAGCCGTACAGCGCCCTGGTGGGATCGTAGTCGCGCACCTCGGGGTCGCGCGGGATCGCGCCTGGCGGGATGTAGGGCGGGTTGGAGATGACCAGGTCGACCTTGCCGTTGAGCTCGGGCAGCGCCTCGGCCAGGTCTTCGGGGTGCAGGTGGGTGCGGCCCTGGCCGAGCTCGGAGATGTTGCGCTTGGCCCACGTGTACGCCCCGGGGTCGACCTCCACGGCGTGGACCTCGGCCAAGGCCACCTCCTGGGCGATCGACAGCGCGATCGCGCCCGAGCCGGTGCCGAGATCGACGACGAGCGGGGCGGTCACGTCCATCGCGCGCAGCGTCTCGATGGCCCAGCCCGCCACCACCTCGGTCTCGGGCCGCGGCACGAACACGCCGGGGCCGACCGACAGCTCGAGGTAGCGGAAGTAGGCGTGGCCGGTGATGTGCTGCAGCGGCTCGCGGGCCTCGCGCCTGGCCACGCCCTCCCAGAACAGCGCGTCGAAGTCGGAGTCCTTGACCGTGTGGAGCTCGCTCCTGCGCACGCCGTGGACGAATGCCGCGATCTCCTCAGCGTCGGTGCGCGGTGAGGGAACACCTGCCTCGGCCAGCCGGGCGGTGGCGAGGGCGATCTCGTCCAGCAGAAATGTCATGAGTGTTGTGCGAGCTTCTCCGCCATTTCGGCGTCGATGAGGGCCTGGGTGACGGCGGTGAGCTCACCGTCGAGAACCTGGTCGAGGTTATACGCCTTGAAGCCGACCCGGTGGTCGGAGATCCGGTTTTCCGGGAAGTTGTAGGTGCGTACGCGCTCGGAGCGGTCGACCGTGCGGACCTGCGACTTGCGCTCGGCCTGCGCGGCGGCCTCGGCCTGCTCCTGGGCGATGGCCAGCAGCCGGGCACGCAGGATGCGCAGGGCCGACTCCTTGTTCTGGAGCTGGCTCTTCTCGTTCTGGCACGAGACGACCACGCCGGTGGGCAGGTGGGTGATGCGGACCGCCGAGTCGGTGGTGTTGACGCTCTGGCCGCCGGGGCCGCTGGAGCGGTAGACGTCGATGCGCAGGTCGTTGGGGTCGATCTGGACGTCGACGTCCTCGGCCTCGGGGTAGACGAGCACGCCCGCGGCGCTGGTGTGGATGCGGCCCTGCGACTCGGTGACGGGCACCCGCTGCACGCGGTGGACGCCGCCCTCGTACTTGAGCCTGGACCACACGCCCTCGTCGCCCTTGGCCTTGATGCCGACCGTGACGTCCTTGTAGCCGCCCAGGTCGGAGGGCTGGCTGTCGATGACCTCGGTCTTCCAGCCGAGCCGCTCGGCGTATCTCAGGTACATCCGCAGCAGGTCGCCCGCGAACAGCGCGGACTCCTCGCCGCCCTCGCCCGCCTTGATCTCCATGATGATGTCCTTGTCATCGTTGGGATCGCGCGGGATGAGCAGGTGCCTGAGCTTCTCCTCGAGCTGGGGGATGCGCTCCTCCAGCTCGACCGCCTCGGCCGCGAACGCCTCGTCCTCACCGGCCAGCTCCTTGGCGGCGGTCAGGTCGTCGCGCGTCGAGTCGAGCTCGCGGTACGTCGTGACGATCGGCGTGAGCTGCGAATAACGCCTGCCGAGGGTGCGGGCCTTGTTCTGGTCAGCGTGCACGGCGGGATCGGCGAGCTGCAACTCCAGCTCGGAATACTCCTTGAGCAACTCGTCGAGGTTCACCGTGTGTCCTTAGTCTTGGGGCTTACACCAGCAACGCCGGCCCAGCGCACGCGCGTGCGTCCGGGCCGGCGTCGGTGAAGCTACTTGCCCGTGGCCTTCTTGCCGAAGCGCTTCTCGAAGCGGGCCACCCGGCCGCCGGTGTCGAGGATCTTCTGCTTGCCCGTGTAGAACGGGTGGCAGGCCGAGCACACGTCGGCGTGGATGACGCCGTTCTTGGCGGTGCTACGGGTGGTGAACGTGTTACCGCAGGAGCAGCTCACCTGCGTCACGTTGTAGTCAGGGTGGATGTCGCGCTTCATCGCTGTCCTTTCGGGGTGCGGCCGCCGGGTCGCCTTCACGCACGGCGTGAACCGGAACCGCTAAATGGTCAGCTACCAGTGTGCCAGATCGTCCAACCATCCCAGGCCATCGCGCATTCCCGTCAGCGCCCCAGATAGGTGAGTACGGCCAGCACACGGCGATGATCCTCGGGCGCCGGCCCCAGGGCCAGCTTGGCGAAGATACCGGAAATATGCTTCTCCACCGCGCCTTCCGTGACGACCAGCCGGGCGGCGATGGCGGTGTTGGAGCGGCCCTCGGCCATCAGGGCCAGCACCTCGCGCTCGCGGGGGGACAAGGAGTCGAGCGGGGCGCCCCGGCGCTGGCGGCTCAGCAGCTGCACGACGACCTCGGGATCGATGACCGTGCCGCCCGCCGCCACCTGCCGCACCGTCTCCAGGAACTCGGCCACGTCCGCCACCCGCTCCTTCAGCAGGTAGCCGACGGCCCTGCCGATGAGGTCGCCGGCATAGCGCTCCTCGACGTACTGCGACAGGACCAGGATCGGGAAGTCCGGCCTGGCCACGCGCACCTGCAGCGCCGCCCGCAGGCCCTCGTCGGTGTGCGTCGGCGGCATGCGTACGTCGACGATGGCCAGGTCGGGCTCGTGCTCCAGGACCGCGGACACCAGCGCGGGCCCGTCGGAGACGGCCGCGACGGTCTCGATGCCGCCGTCGGCGAGCAGGCGCGCGAGCCCCTCGCGCAGGAGTACGGAGTCCTCGGCGATGACCACGCGCATGGCCACATGACTACAGTGGACAGCGTTCAGCTGTCCACTGCAGGCCGCGGTATGCGCCTACCACTCGCAGGGCAGCTCCGCACGCACGAGAGTGGGCCCGCCCACGGGGCTGTGCAGGACGAGCACGCCGTCGATGGTGGCCGCCCGGTCGGCCAGCCCCGACAGGCCGCCGCCCGGGCAGACGACGGCCCCGCCGATGCCGTCGTCCCAGACGTCCACGACCACGCCTCGATGGTCCCTGAGCACCGTCACCGACGCCTCGGTGGCGCCGGAGTGCTTGGCCATGTTGGTCAGGCTCTCGGCCACGATGAAGTACGCGATGCTCTCGACCGCTGCGGGCGGCCGCTCCCGCAGCTCGACGGAGACGTCCACGCGGATGGGCGCCCGCGCGGCCAGCCCCGACAGCGCCGCGTCCAGGCCGCGGTCGCTCAGGATGGCCGGGTGGATCCCCCTGGCCAGGTTGCGCAGCTCGGCGATGGCGGCCTTGGTGCCCGCGTGGGCCTGCGCGATGAGCATCCTGGCCTCCTCGGGCTCGCTGTCGAACTTCGACTGCGCCCGTCCCAGGTCCACCGCCACCGACAGCAGCCGCTGCTGCGCGCCGTCGTGCAGGTCGCGCTCGATCCGGCGCCGCTCCGCCTCGGCCGCGTCGATCCCCCTGGCCCTGCTGGCTCTCAGCCGCTCCTCCTGGCTGCCGCCGAGCAGCACCGTCGCCAGCGTCCCGTGCAGCCAGGCCATCCCGCGTACGAGGTACGCCGCGAGCACGAACACCAGCATCCCGAAGACCATGGCGACGACGGCTCCCGGCCAGCTGTCGATGGTCAGCTCCGTGTAGACGTCCGCCACCGCCCACAGCGCCATCAGGACGGGCTGGATGATCAGCACCACCGCCGTGAACCACAGCACGACCGACACGGCGGTCTCGACCAGACCGAGCGGGAGCAGCATCAGCAGATAACCCAGGTCCTGCCAGGTGGCCGCGTCCCCCAGCAGCCAGCGGAGATGCGCGCCCAGCCCGCGTTCGGGCCTGGCCCGGTACGGGTCGGCGATCTTCACGCCGAACGCCACGTACATCAGCCGCCTCTCCAGCATCGCCCCGCCGCGCCACATCAGCACCGTGGCCATCACCAGCGGCACGCCGACCCAGACGACGGTGAGCGTGAGCGACGTGGGCACGGCGACGGACAGCGCGACGAACCAGCTGATCCCGGTCACTCCCGTGATCAGCAGGTACGGCGCCGCCCGCCACGTCATGGGGTCCACCACGACCCCCAGCGGCCCCTTGGCCCCGAACGGCACCCGATCCTTCAACGCGGCTGATCGCATGCCTTCAGCCTGCACGCGCGAGAGGCCGCCGTGAATCCGGATGGCAACCGGCGTAGGGGTAGGGCTACCCCCACCTACCGGGCCGGCGCGCGAAAGGGGCGGCACGGGGCCGAACCCCATGCCGCCCCTCTCAGGGAGCCGCTAGTCGCGGTCGTTGCTCACCGTGGTCTTCTGGACCTGCAGGAGGAACTCCGCGTTGGACTTGGTCTCCTTCATCTTCTCCAGGAGCAGCTCGAGCGCCTGCTGCATGTCGAGCGCGTGCAGCACCCGGCGCAGCTTCCAGACGATCTGGAGCTCGTCCTTGCCCATGAGGATCTCTTCCTTACGCGTGCCGGACGCGTCCACGTCCACCGCGGGGAAGATGCGCTTGTCGGCCAGGGAGCGGTTGAGCTTGAGCTCGGCGTTGCCGGTGCCCTTGAACTCCTCGAAGATGACCTCGTCCATCTTGGACCCGGTCTCGACCAGGGCCGTGGCGAGGATCGTCAGCGAGCCGCCGTTCTCGATGTTGCGGGCGGCGCCGAAGAAGCGCTTGGGCGGGTAGAGCGCCGTGGAGTCGACACCACCCGACAGGATGCGCCCGGACGCCGGGGCCGCCAGGTTGTAGGCGCGGCCGAGGCGGGTGATCGAGTCGAGCAGGACGACCACGTCGTGGCCCAGCTCCACCAGGCGCTTGGCCCGCTCGATGGCGAGCTCGGCGACCGTGGTGTGGTCTTCGGCCGGACGGTCGAAGGTCGAGTGGATGACCTCGCCCTTGACCGACCGCTGCATGTCGGTGACCTCTTCGGGCCGCTCGTCCACGAGCACGACCATCAGGTGGCACTCGGGGTTGTTGCGGGTGATCGCGTTGGCGATGGACTGCAGCACCATCGTCTTACCGGCCTTGGGCGGCGAGACGATGAGGCCGCGCTGGCCCTTGCCGATCGGCGAGACGAGGTCGATGATCCGCGTGGTGAGGATGTTCGGCTCGGTCTCGAGGCGCAGGCGCTCCTGCGGGTAGAGCGGCGTCAGCTTGTTGAAGTCAGGCCGGTTGCGGGCCTGGTCCGGGTCCATGCCGTTGACGGTGTCGAGGCGGACCAGGGCGTTGAACTTCTCGCGCCGCTCGCCGTCGCGGGGCTGCCTGACGGCGCCGGTGATGACGTCGCCCTTGCGCAGGCCGTTGCGGCGGATCTGGGCGAGCGAGACGTAGACGTCGTTGCTGCCCGGCAGGTAGCCGCTGGTCCTGACGAACGCGTAGTTGTCGAGGATGTCGAGGATGCCGGCGATCGGGATGAGCACGTCGTCTTCACCGACGACGGGCTCGCTGCCCTCGAAGCGGTCACGGCCACGGCCGCGGTTGCGCTCCCTGAAGCGGCCCCGGCGACCGCGCCCGCGATCGTCGTCGTCGCTGCCACCGCCGCGCTGGTCGCCACGCTGGTCGCTCCGGCCCGCGTCGGCGGCGCGCTCGCGCTGCTCACCGCGGCCACCGTCACGTCCACCGTCACGTCCACCGTCACGTCCACCGTCGCGGCCGAGGTCACGACCGCTGTCGCGCCCGCCGTCACGGCCGAGGTCACGGCCACTGTCGCGCCCGCCGTCACGGCTGTCACGGCCGTCACGGCCGTCACGGCCGCCGTCGCGGCTGCTCTCGACACGACCGCCCTCACCGCGGTCGCTGCCGGAGCGGTCGCCCCGCTCGCGGCGCTCACCGCGGCTGCGGCGCTCGCGACGGCTCTCGCCGCGCTCGGCGCGCGTGTCGCTCTGGCCGCTCTCCACGGCCTGGGCCTGCGGCTCCGCGACCGGCTCGGCCGGCGCGGCGGCCGCGACGGGCTCGGGGGCCACGGCGACGGGCTCCGCCGGCTGCGCGACGGGCTGGGCCGCGGGCTCCTCGGTGGTCTTGGCGCGGGAACGTTCCCTGCGCGTACGGGTGGGCCGCTCAGCGGCCGGGGCGGCGTCAGCCGCGGCGGCGGCGGGCGCCTCGGTGGCCGCGGCGGGAGCCGGAGCCGCCTCGCCGGAGCCGCCACCCTGCTTCTCCTGGATGGCCGCGATCAGCTGGCTCTTCCGCATGCGCCCGGTCCCGCTGATGCCCAGCTCCGCTGCCATCTTCTGCAGCTCGGGCAGCACCTTGGCGGACAGGCCGGTGCCGGAGCGACGCGCACGGGTGGCCTTCGCCGGTGCGCGGGTGGGGGTGTCGCCGGACGCCGGCTCTGCGCCTGATGCGTCGGAGAGGAGTTCGGTGGTGTCGCTCAACTAAAAGGTCCTTCCCAGGGGTCGGGCGCCGGTTTCGTTCTGCCGGGCGTCCCGGAGGTGCTTGCGATCCGGCGGGACAGACCGGGTCGGGGTGCACGCTGTGATCTTCGGCTGTCGCTGTGGACGGCCGCCACTCTTGGGGAGAGGCTCGTCCAAGCCGCCACAGGGCCGTGGCGCGTGGCTGACACCCCCCAGATTGCTGTCGCCAACCAGATGTCGATGTGATCGAACGCGCAGGTCCCCGTCGTCGCCGCCTCGTTTCGAGCCAACCGGGTGTGGGCCAACCGGAGGCAACGGAGTCCGGGGAGACAGCCGCGCTGCTCACGCCTCGCGACGTGAAACATGATGCAGCGATGTGTGGCTGACAAGCACGCACCCACCAAGGGGGCATCTGGTGCGGCTACCAGCCTAACATCACCAGCGCACACGGCTATTCCCTGAAGGTCTAAAGAGGCATCAGCGTGTCTCGGGGAACTGAACGTTCGCACCAACCGGGTCGACGTCCATTTGCTGGATGTGCCAGTCATTACCCACTTCTGGCGCGATCAAATCCTGCGTATCCGATGTCGAAAACGCAAGGACCGTGGGACCCGCTCCCGAAACGACGGCGGGCACGCCCACTGCACGGAGACGTTCTACCAGATTCGCGGTGTCCTGCATCGCAGGCGCGCGGTAATGCTGATGGAGTCGATCTTCGGTGGCGGCGAGCAGCAGCTCGGGCTCCGGTTGCCGGGTCAGCGCCGCGATCAGCAGCGCAGCCCTGCCGGCGTTGAACGATGCGTCCTTGTGGGGCACGTCCTTCGGCAGCAGCCCCCGTGCGGTCTCCGTGGCCAGCCGGGTGACAGGAACGACCACGACCGGGCGGATGCGCTCGTCAGGAGCCAGTTTCACCATATGCGGCGCCCCGGAGTGGTCGTACCAGGCCACGGTCAGTCCGCCGGCCAGACAGGGGGCCACGTTGTCGGGATGGCCCTCGATCTCCGTGGCCAGCGCGAAAACGTCGTCGTCCGAAAATCGCCCGCGCTCAGAAAGTTGTTCGCCCTCAGCCAAAGCGCGGGCCGCCAGGATGCCCGCGCAAAGGGCGGCCGACGAGGAGCCCAGCCCGCGCGCGTGCGGAATCCTGTTACGGCAGTGCAGGCGGATCCCGCTGGGCTGCGTGATCCCCATGCGGTCGAAGGTGGCCCGCATCGCCTTGACGACCAGGTGACCTTCTCCGAGATCCAGCTCACCCGCGCCCTCGCCCTCGACGGTGACGCGAGCCCCGGCCTCGTCGGTGAGCGCGGCCTCGACGTCGTCGTACAGGCTCAGCGCCAGCCCGAGCGCGTCGAACCCGGGACCCAGGTTCGCCGAGGTGGCGGGCACGCGAATCTCAACGGTCCGCACATGAACTCCCTGTCAGGCGAGGTTGAGCGCCGCCGCGGCGGCGTGGACGTCGATGGGGATGACGACGGGCGCGGGCGCGCCCGAGATCGCCCAGTCGGGGTCCTTCAGCCCGTTGCCGGTGACCGTGCAGACGATGCGCCGGCCCGGGTCGACGAGCCCCTGCGCGTGGGCCTGGAGAAGCCCCGCGACGCTGGCGGCCGAGGCCAGCTCCACGAACACGCCCTCCTCCTGCGCCAGCAGCTTGTACGCCGCCGCGATCTGCCGGTCGGTCACCGCCTGGATGACGCCGCCCGACTCGTCGCGCGCCGCGGTGGCCAGCGACCAGGAGGCCGGATTGCCGATGCGGATGGCGGTGGCGATCGTGTGCGGATGGGACACGGGAGCGCCCTGGACGATCGGCGCCGCCCCGCTGGCCTGGAAGCCGAACATGCGTGGCCGCCTGGTCGACACCCCGTCGGCCGCGTACTCCTGGTAGCCCATCCAGTACGCCGAGATGTTGCCCGCGTTGCCCACCGGGATGCAGTGGATGTCCGGGGCGTCACCCAGCGTGTCGACGATCTCGAACGCCGCCGTCTTCTGGCCCTGCAGCCGAAACGGGTTGACCGAGTTGACCAGCGCGATCGGGTAGCTGGACGACAGCTTGCGGGTCATCTCGAGACAGTCGTCGAACGACCCCTCGACCTGCAGCAGCGTGGCGCCGTGCACGAGCGCCTGGGCCAGCTTGCCCATGGCGATCTTCCCCCGTGGCACCAGCACGGCGCAGGTCAGCCCGGCGCGTACGGCGTAGGCCGCCGCCGACGCCGAGGTGTTGCCGGTGGAGGCGCAGATGACCGCCTTGGCCCCCTCCTCAACCGCCTTGCTGATGGCCATGGTCATGCCGCGGTCCTTGAAGCTGCCCGTCGGGTTGGCTCCCTCGACCTTCAGGTAGACCTCGCACCCCGTCAGCGCCGACAGACGGTTCGCGGGGACCAGCGGCGTGCCACCCTCGAGCAGCGTGATGACAGGCGTCTTCGGAGTGACAGGAAGACGCTCGCGGTATTCCTCGATGAGGCCACGCCACGACCTGCTCATGATGACTCCCTACCTGCGGTGTTGGGCACAGAGTGTACGGGGTGCGGCAGGCCGCCGCGGATCCGCGTCCACCGGCCGGACACATCCATTGGACAGGGGCACTATTCAGGAAATTCTCAGCATCTCCCGATAAGGTCTCGGGCCAGGGGGTCACCACCATGGACGCGCGTCCTGCTTTGACGCAGAACGACTATTCGCCGATCGCGGCGCCGGAGCTCGGCACCTGGTCACCCGCCCTTTCCGTGAGCGTGGTGATACCCGCTCACGGCGGGCAGGACCGGCTCGACCTGACACTCGCGGCGCTGGCGGCGCAGACGTACCCGGACCATCTCATGGAGGTCCTCATCGTCGACGACGGCAGCGAGCCTCCCATCCTGCTGCCCGAGATCCGGCCCGCCAACACCCGCGTCGTACGGGTGCGCGACGGCTGGGGCATCTCCAACGCCGTCAACACCGGCGCCAAGGCCGCCGACGGCGAGATCATCCAGCGTCTCGACGCCGACATGGTGGCCTGCCGCGAGCACATCGAGGCCCTGGCCCGCTGGCACCACGTGACGGACTATCTCGTCACAATCGGGATGAAGAAGTTCGTGGACGCGCCGCCGGTCACGCCGCGCCAGGTCTTCAGGGCGGGGCACCTGGGAGAGCTGTTCGACCTGGCCGGGGCCGTGTCCAGCTCCACCGAGGCGACGATCGCCAAGACCGACGGGCTGCGCAAGAGCCGCAACCCGTACCACGTGTGCACGGGGCCGACCTTCGCCCTGCCCCGGGAGGTCTTCCACGCAGTGGGCGGTCTCGACCCGAACGTGGCGCGGGGCGAGGACACCGAGTTCTCCTACCGGCTGGCCATGCACGGCGTGGTGTTCGTCCCTGACATGGACGCGCAGGCCGTGCACCTGGGGCTGCCCGCGCAGCACCGCGACAGGGAACGCGCCGTGCGGGCCGTGGAGCCGTACCTGGCGCACCGGATCCCGCTGCGCAGGGACCTGCGCAAGGACCGGGGGCGGCGGTGGCTGGTGCCGTACGTGGAGATCGTGCTCGACGTCACGGACACCTCCGAGTCGGTGGTGCGGCAGGCGGTGGCGGCGGCGCTGGACGGCAAGCTGCAGGACGTGGTGGTGACGCTGGTGGGGCCGTGGTCACGGCTGAACTCCGGGCGCCGGTCCGTCCTGTCGGACCCGTGCTTCGAGCTGCGGCTGATGCGTGACCTGTTCGCGCACGACGATCGCATCCGCCTGATCGACGAGGCCGCCCCAACGCCCGCGCCCACGCCGTTCCGCTACCGGGGGCCGGTCGACGTGCCGCTGCACCGGGCGACGTTGGAGCGCATGATCGAGTCGGTGCAGAAGGACCTCACCGGCGTGCTGATCGTCGACCTGCCCGACGGACGCACGGCCCGGCTGGAGCGCACCTCCGCCCTCGGCCGCGCCGTCCTGCTCACCGACCCGGGGACCGCCGACGTGGACGACCTCATCGCCACCACCCACGGGGTACGCCACGAGCCGCCGGACCGCTACTGGCCCGCGCCGGCTCCCGCGCGACCCGAACCGGTCACCATCCCCGCCCCGACTTCGGCCGCCGCCCCGGTGACCGTCTCGGTGCCGCCGGAGAACACGCCGGAGAACACGCTGCTGCGCCGCCTCAAGTCCGCCCTCCGCCCCAGCTGACCCCCCGGGCACGCGAAGGGGCGGGCGGGTCAGCCGCGCAGGCGTTTGCGCAAGGCGCGTTTCATGGTCGTCGACACCAGGACCCGCAGGCTCTGCTGGGCGCGGCCGGCCGCGGCCAGCTGGCGGCGCAGCGTGCCGACCTCGCGCCGCAGCTCCACGGTCGACTTGCGCCAGCGCCCCGCCTCGTCCCGCCACTTGGCCACCTGCGCCCGCAGCCGCTCCGCCTCCTTGGCCAGCCGGGCCGTCTCGGCCTGCGCCTCCAGGCGTGCCCGGTACGCCCCCCGCCGCCCGAGGATCGCCCCCGGCTCGGTCGTGAAGCCGTACGTCTCCGCCTCCACCCAGGTGACGCCCGACACCGAGTCCACCGCGTCGTCCAGGTCCTCCCCCGGCGTCACCACGATGCGGGCCCGGGCGAAGGCTGACGCGCGTTCCAGGCGGGCCGCGAGGACCCCCTGGGACGACTCGCGGAGCAGCACGTTCACCAGGCCGAGCCCCTCGTCGCGGGCCAGGTCGAGCAGGCGGGCGAGCGAGTCCTCGCCGGGGACCCAGCCGGACGGCAGGCGCAGCACGAAGGGCACGGCGGGGTCGACGGAGTCCGTGGCGGACAGGCGTACCCGGCCTTCGTGGCGATAGTGGCCCTGGACCAGCACCAGGTCGAGGTCGGGATCTTGCAGGGGGGAGCGACGGTCGCGGTCGAGGGTGTCCCAGGGCCCGAGGACGAGCACGGACAGGTCGGGTAACGTGCCGGCGAGCAGCGCGTCCACCGTCGCGCGCACCGAGTCGTAGCCCGCCGTGCCGTCCACCACCACGGTGACGTACGGCACCTTCCACTGCCGCCCGGGATGCCCGCGCAGCCACCGGTAGGCCGGGATGCGGTCGGCCACGAACGCGTGGCTCACCCGGTCGATCGGCTGTTTGCCGCGCATCCGCATGGTGGGCCCGAGGTGGTAGGCGCGGGCCGACGGCTCCGGCACGAAGACGGCGCCCGCCTGGCCGAGCCGGTAACCCATCTCGGTGTCCTGGCCCAGGATCAGCTCGTCGTCCATGGGTCCGGCGGCCTCGATCAGCCGGGCGTTGACCGAGGTCGCGCCCCCTACGTGCAGGCTGAACGGGCGCTGGGGGTTGTCGGTGAGGCCGTCGGTGCGCTCGACGAGATCGACGATCCAGGCGTGCGGCTCCGCGGGTTCGAAGTGCCTCTCCAGGTCGTCGGGGAGCTCGCGGGGCACCTCGGCGTCGGTGAAGCGGATGTAGCCGGTGACGACCAGGTAGGGGGCGGCGTGGTGCCAGCGCATGTGGGCCGCGATCGCGCCCGGGGTGAGCACCACGTCGGAGTCGAGCCAGTGGATCACGTCGCCGGTCGCCCCGGCCAGCCCGGCGTTGCGGGCGCTGGCCCGGCCCGGCTCCGCGCAGACGATCAGGCGCGTCCGCTCCGGGCGGACGGCGGGCAGGCGCAGCGGGGGCGCGCTGCCGTTGTCGACGACGATGACCTCGGTCAGCTCCGCCGGGTACGTCTGCCCGGCCAGCCCAGCGAGCACCAGGTCGAGCTTGTCCTGCCCGCCGTAGGCCGGGATGACCACGCTGACCGTGAGCTCCGGGGTGAGGTCTTCCTGGAGGGGTTCGAGGGTCCGGTAGTCGTTGCCGCGCACCCTGGCCGCACCGGTGACATCGGTGGTCATGCGGCTTCCATCAGCAGGCTCGGGCGGAAGCCGCGCCACTGGTTGGCGGCCACCTTGAGGAAGTGGGCGAGGGGCAGCTGCCAGGTGTGCTCGTCGCCGAGCCCCCGGCGCAGGACGTAGCCCAGCCCGTGGGTACGGTAGACACGCGCTCCAGCCTTTTGCGCTGCTTTGAGAAACTCGAGATCAACCGCCCGCGATAGCCTAGGAAATCCCCCAATTTCTTGAAATTTCGCCCGGGAAATCAAGATCGTCCCTCCGGCCACATGATCGGCCCACACCTCGCTCGGATACGCCGCCCCACTCGCGAAAGTCGTCCGCCGCACCGTGGCCCGCAGCGGCTCCAGGTAGAAGAACTCGGCCGTCGTCCCCACCACGTCGGCCCCCGAGTACGCCAGCGCCATGAGCAGATCCCCCAGGTGGCGCGGCCCGTACCAGTCGTCGTCATCCCATTTCACCAGGTAGTCGCCGCGCGCCAGGGCCGCCAACCGGTTGAGCACCTCTCCGAACGGAACGTCCTGAGAGACCTCGATCCATTTCACGGGCAGCGAACACGACTCGACCGCCTCCCGCACCTCCTCGAAGCCCACCCCGTGCAGCCCGAGCAGCACCTCGACCTCGACGTCCCGCTGCCGGCCCATCTGGGCCAGCGCCGCCCCCACCATCCCCGGCCGCTTGCTCGACATCACAATGCTCACCGAAGGGCTCACCGAAGGGCTGACCGGGGGCCTGGAGACGCGGTGCCCCAGGCGGCGCAGGCGTACGCTGTGCTCCTCCCGCCGCAGGTCGGCCAGCGAACGCGCGGTCCCGTCGGCCGCGTGGCCGAGCCAGCCGCGGTCGGTGAGCAGCGCGGCGAGGTCGCCGGGCACCCACGGCGCGGCGCGGCCGGCGGTCAGCGGGACCCCGGCGGCGGCCAGCCGCAGCAATCCCTCCAAGGGCACCTCGGCGGCGGGCCACTCGATCTCCAGACCGCGCAGCGGGCGCAGCGCGGGCACATCGGGGCGCTGGCCCTCCACCGCCCAGCCGTCGTGCGTCCAGTGCAGGCGGGCCAGCCCCTTCTCCGGCGTACGAGCGAAGCCACAAGGGGTGATGGACATGGGCCTCCTTGGGACTTGGTCGGCGCCTACCTTACGCCCGTTTTACTCACTGGTAGACGCGGCCGCCACATTCGGCAGGCCCTACGCCGCAGGTGGAGTGGAGGTGATTCTCAGTTTTCCTCCAGGAAGGTGTGGCACGGTAGGTGCCTGTTGTTTATTAAGGTGTCAATAATCCCGTGATGTCCTCGACGCCTCTGATGTTCCAAACGAAAGGTATGCGCGGATGCTCTCGCCCCGCCGACTGGCAGCGACCGCCGCACTCCTCGCAGCTCTCACCGCCGGCGTGCTCGCCCTGCTCCTCCTCGCCGGCCTGATCACTTTCGGCGCGGCAGCGGTCACGGTGGCCTTCCTGGTCACCCTGGCGGCCCTCGCCTTCCTCGTGCTCACCGTGCGCCGCCTCGACGGCAAGGCGCACCGCATCGATCTGCGGATCAAGAAGTACGAGGCCGAGCTGGCGAGGACCACGACCGCACTCAAGAACATCGAGACCAGGCTGGACCTGCTGGTGCAGGCCGTCGAGGACTCCGCCGGACGGCGGGCCGACGACCTCGGCGCCATCCTGGCCTCGCTCGGGGAGGACCGGGTCAACGCCATGGCGCGGGCGCGAGAGGTGGAGGAGCTGCGCGCGGAGGTTCGCGCGCTGGCCAGGGACTCCGTATGACGCGGGTCAGGCACAACGACTACGGGGCGCTGCGGCCGCCGGCGGTGGGGGCGTGGGAGCCCACGCTGCGGGTCTCCGTGGTCATCCCGGCCTACGACTGCGCGGAGGCGCTGGAGCGCACGGTCCCGGCGCTGGCGCGGCAGACGTACCCGGCCGAGCTGGTCGAGGTCGTGGTCGCGGACGACGGCAGCGAGCCGCCGCTGGAGGTGGCGGGCGCGCGGGTGGTACGCGTGGCCGACGGGTGGGGACGCGGCGCGGCCCGGCAGGCCGGGCAGCTCGCGGCCACCGGGGACGTGATCCACTGGCTCGACTCCGACATGCTCCTCGCGGACGACCACATCGAGGCTCATATGCGCTGGCACCACCTGATCGACCACGCGGTGGTGATCGGGGACGTCCGGTTCGTCGAGGAGCCGGGCGAGGAGGGCGTCCAGTCCGAGTACACGAGGAAGACCTTGGAGTCGACCCGGTGGCTCAAGGACGCGGGCGCCAGCGCGTACCTGCTGCACACGGGCGCGTCCACGTCCGTACGGGCCGAGCTGCTGCGCGCGGCGGGCGGCGTGGACACCTCCCTGAACATGGCGGAGGACACCGAGCTCGGATACCGGCTGGCGCAGGCGGGGGCGGTGTTCGTCCCCGACGCGCAGGCCAGGGCCTGGCACGTCGGCGCCTCCACCGTGATGCTGCGGGAGAAGGAGGTGCACCGGCACAACTGGTCCTTCCTGGGCGATCTCATCCCCGATCTGCGCTGGCTGCGCAGCCATCCCCGGCGTCACTGGCGGGTGCCGTACGTCCAGGTCGTCGTGACGGCGACCACCTACGAGCAGACGCGGGCGAGCGTGGACTCGGCCCTCGCGGGCACCCTCGCCGACGCGGCCGTCACCCTCGTCGGCCCCTGGGCCAAGCTGACCGGCGAACGCCGCTCCAGCCTCGACGACCCCCTCCTCGACCTGCGCCTGCTGCACAATCTCTACGCGCACGAGCCCCGGGTCATGTTCGCGGAGAGCGTACCCGCCTCCGCCGCGCCCGCCCCCTTCCTGCTCCGCGTTCCCACCGGGTGGACGCTGGGCGCCGACACGCTTTCCAGGCTGGTGAGCCACGCGGACGGCGACCTGCTCGGCCTGGTCAGCGTCGCGCTGTCGGAGGACGCCTCCGGGGTCGCGGCCGCCCGCCTGGAGCGCACGGCCGCCTTCTCCCGCGCCGCGCTCCACGAGGGCCGGGCCGACGACCTGGTGGACGAGATGTTCGGGTCGGAGTGGGTCAGCGGGGGCGAGTACGGGTTCGCGCCGGCGGAGGAGGCCGAGCCGCTGGCCGGCGAGCCCGCGAAATGGCGGGCGCTGGCCGGGGAGCGGCAGCGGGAGGTCAAGGAGCTGCGGACGGAGGTGGAGCGGCTCGCGGCCGAGGTCGAACGGCTGTCCGCCGAGCCGCCCGCCGACGAGGCCGCGGGACGGGGCGGGCTGAGCTCGCTGATCAGGCACCTGCGGAGCGCCGGATGATCCGTCAACTGCTGGCGGAGCTGCCCGGAGCGCGGGTCTTCTTCGCCGGGATCGACGACGTCGCCCCCCTCTACGCCACACCCGCCGGGGTGGGCGCGACCGCCCGCCGGCGCTCCTCGGGAACGTCCTGCGAGGCCCGGCAGGTCGTGGACCTCGATCGGGACCTGCTGGAGCCGCCCCACGAGGCCGAGCAGGTGGGCGAGGTCCTCGTGCTCGCCAGGACACCGGCCGACCTGCGAAGGATCGCGACGCTGCACAAGCTGCTGCCACAGGCCGAGCGGGTGGTCGTGGCCGTGCTCGACACGCCCGCCGCCCATCCCGCGCCGGTCCCCACCCCCACCCCCGCGCACCGGTGGCGGTCCTTGACGGATCTGCGGGTCTACCAGCCCAAAAACCGAGTCTGGGTGGTCGACGCCCGGTTCTCCTCCGTCACGCCCGCGGGCCGTACCGTGACCGCGACGGCGCGGGCGTTCGCGGGCCACCGCCTCGACGTGATCGCGGCCCCGGCGGCGGCGATCGCGGGCGTCGGGGCGGCCGACTGGCGCCCCGGCGACCCCAACGCGACCCCCGCCGAGGTGACAGGCCCGGTGCCCGAACGGGTCGGCGCGCCGGGCAGCGACGTGGTCCTGCGCACCCTCGGCCACCCGTCGATGGAGAGTGCGAGCGCCATTCAGGACGCCGTGGCATCGGGCGATGACGACGCCGAAACCGTGGAGTGGGCAGGGGACCAGACGCCCATCGAGCGGCCGACGTTGCGGGCGGTGACCTGGGAGCACCTCGGACGGCCGGGCATGGCCGACTCCCCGCTGGCCGATCCCGACGTGCTGGGCGAGCCCTCCATGGTCCCGCCCGTGGACGAACGCCTCGTGAACCCCCAGGGTTTCGTCACCACCCCCTCCCGCGGCCTGGCCTCCCTGGTGGAGCGGGACGGCCGGTGGTCGGTGGTGCTGGACGACAAGGTCGTGACGTCGTTCGCCGAGTCCGGCGGGGTCACCGACGCCGACGTGGCCAGGCTCCGGCAGATCCGCGGCGTCGACGTGGACTGGCGGCACGCGCACAGCGGTCCCCTGGCCGCCGTACGGGTGCTGACCGGCCTGGCCGCCGCCGGGGTGCCGCTGCGCGCGCAGGCCGTGCCGCGCTGGGCGGGCGCGCTCGGCGAGGAGATCGTCGAGCTCGTCGAGCACTGCCCGGACCTCTCGGACGACCTCCGGCGCGAGGAGCACAGCATCCGCCTGCGCCGCGCCGCGCTCCGTACGCACGGCGTCGCCGCGAGGTGGGAGCAGCTCGGCGCGCCCGCCCCCGCGCCCCCGCTCACCTCGGTCCTGCTGGCCACGCGCCGCACCGACATGGTGTCGTTCGCGCTCGACCAGGTCGCCCGCCAGCGCGGCGCCGAGCTCGAGGTGATCCTCGCGCTGCACGGCGTCCCGAAGGGCCACCCGGACGTGGCCAAGGCGATCGAGGCGTTCGAGGGCCAGCTGACCGTGTTCGAGGCGGATCGCCAGGACGTGTTCGGCGAGGTGCTGAACCACGCTGCCGCCATGGCCTCGGGTTCGTTCCTGCTGAAGATGGACGACGACGACTGGTACGGCCCCGACTTCCTGTCCGACCTGCTGCTGGCGCACTCGTACTCGGGCGCCCAGGTGGTGGGCACGGTGCCGGAGTTCGTGTACCTGACCTCCATCGACGTCACCGTGCACCGCAGGCAGGTCACCGAGCAGATCACCAGCTTCGTCGCCGGCGGGACGATCCTGGTGGAGCGCTCGGCCTTCCAGGCGGTGGGCGGGTTCCGGCCGTTGCGGCGCTCGGTGGACACCCAGTTCCAGGAGGCCCTGCAGGCGGCCGGGGGCCAGATCTACCGTACGCACGGGCTCGGCTACATCCTGCGCAGGGGCCCGGCGGCCAACCACACCTGGCAGGAGCCGATCGGGACGTTCCTTCAGCGCAACAGACAGCAGTGGCGCGGCTTCCGCCCGAACGCACTCATGGCCCTGGACGGGAGCCCTCTCCCATGACCGGCATCCCCCGTATCCGCCGCAACGACTTCGGCGTCCTCGCGCCGCCCGCTCTGGGCGCCTGGACGCCCACGCTCACCGTCACCATCGTCATCCCGGCCCACGACCGCCAGGAGACGCTGGACCTCACCCTGGCGGCCCTGTCCGCCCAGAGCTACCCCGAGCACCTGCTCGACGTCATCGTGGTGGACGACGGCAGCGCCACCCCGATCCACCTCCCGGAGCTCGTCCCGGCCAGGACCAAGCTGATCTCCAGCCCGCCGGGCGGCTGGGGCCGGGCGTGGGCCGTTCAGGCGGGTCTGGACACGGCGACCGGCGAGGTCGTCCTCGTCCTGGACGCCGACATGGTCCCGCACCGGCGCCACGTGGAGGCCCAGCTGCGCTGGCACCACCTGGCCCCGTACGTGGTGGTCCTGGGCTGGATCGACTTCACCGCCGCGACCGACCTCCCGACGCAGGAGCGGGTACGCCAGGCGCTGGAGTCGGACGAGGAGGGCGAGCTCTTCCCGCTGTCACCGCACCGCCACGACTGGGCCGAGCAGATCATCCACGACCACGACGGCCTGCGCACCGCCCCCAGCTCCCTGGCCACCCGCATCCACGTGGGCGCCACGGCGTCGTACCCGGCCGAGCTCCTGCGCTCGATCGGCGGCCTGGACACGTCCCTGGTGCTGGCCGAGGACACCGAGCTGGGCTACCGGCTCACCCAGGCGGGCGTGGTGTTCGTCCCGGACCCGGAGTCCCGCGCCTGGCACGTCGGGCTGCCGACGGCGATGCGCGACTTCGCGGCGCTCAAGCGCTACAACGACCCTTTCGTCGCCGACCGGGTCCCCTACCGCCGCTATCTCCGCACGGATCCGGGCCGCCAGTGGCTGGTGCCGTACGTGGACGCGACGGTGCCGGCGGGCCCGTACGAGGACGTGCGGGCGACGGTGGACGGCCTCCTGGCCGGCACGATCCCGGACGTCAGGGTCACCGTCCCCGGCCCCTGGGAGTCCCTGACCGCCGGACGCCGCTCCCCGCTCGCCGACCCGCACCTCGACCTCCGCCTCATCCAGGCCAACTTCGCCGGCGACCCCCGCGTCCACCTGACCAGCCCCCTGGAGGGGACGGCCCCGTTCCGGCTCTCGGTGCCGCCCGGCTGGGTCCCGTCGGAGGACACGGTGGAACGCCTGGTGGACCACATGGAGCAGTACGACCTGGGCTCCCTCTGCCTGGCCCTGGACGAGACGGCGCACGGCGTCACGATGGCCAGGCTGGACCGCACGGCCGCCGAGTCGAGAGCCGCCCTGGTGGCCGCCCCTGACGACGAGTGGGACGACCTGATCGACGCCCTCTTCGGCCTGGAGTGGCTGGACGGGGAGAGCTGGGGATTCAAGCGCCGCCCCGCCGTCTACCCGCCGCGCAAGAGGCCCGTCCCGGAGCTCGACCGGCTCAGCGCCGAGCACGAGAAGAAGATCGCCCTCTACCGCAAGCGCACCGCCGCCCTCCGCGCGGAGCTCGCGCAACTGCGGCGGGAGACGGGCAAGAACGCCAGGGACGCGGCGCGCTGGCGAGAGAAGGCCGAGGCCTGGCGCAGGGAGGCGGTCCGCCTCGCCCGCGCCCAGAACCGCACGGTGCTCAAGCGAGCCGTCCGCAAGGTCCGCGCCCTGGCCTTCCCCGACGACTCCCCCGCGCGCGAAGGCTAGTCGTCGCCCTCCACGCGCATGACGCCGGCGACGGCGCGGACGATGTCCAGCTCGCGCAGCCCCTCCATGGTCGCCGACAGCGCGGCGTCCGTGGCGCGGTGGGTGACGATGACGAGCTGGGCATCGTCGCCGTGCCCCTCCTGGCGCACCGTCTGGATCGACACGTCGTGCTTGGCGAACAGCTCCGCCACCCGCGCCAGCACGCCCGGCTTGTCGGCCACGTCGAGCGCCACGTGGCAGCGCGTGACCGTGTCGCCCATGGGATGGGCCACCAGGTCCGCGTACGTCGACTCCTCCGGCCCGCGCGTGCCCGCCAGGCGGTTGCGGGCGACGGCCACCAGGTCGCCGAGGACCGCGGAGGCCGTCGGCGCCCCGCCCGCCCCCTTGCCGTAGAACATCAGCTGCCCCGCCGACTCCGCCTCCACGAAGACCGCGTTGTACGCCTCCCGCACCCCGGCCAGCGGATGCGAGCGCGGGATCATCGCGGGGTGCACCCGCACCCCGAACGAGCGGCCGTCGTCGGAACGGGCGCAGATGGCCAGCAGCTTGATGACGTAGCCCATGGCCTTGGCCGAGGCCACGTCGGTGGCGGTGATCTCGGTGATGCCCTCGCGGTGCACCTCGGCGGCCGTCACGCGGCTGTGGAAGGCGAGCCCGGCCAGGATGGCGGCCTTGGCGGCGGCGTCGAAGCCCTCGACGTCGGCCGTCGGGTCGGCCTCCGCATAGCCGAGCGTCTGGGCCTCCTCCAGGGCGTCGGTGAAGGACGCGCCCGTGGTGTCCATCTTGTCGAGGATGTAGTTGGTGGTGCCGTTGACGATGCCGAGCACGCGCTTGACGTGGTCGCCCGCCAGCGACTCGCGCAGGGGACGCAGCAGCGGGATGGCGCCGGCCACGCTGGCCTCGAAGTAGAGGTCGCCGTTGCCCTGCCTGGCGGCCTCGTGCAGGGTGCCGCCGTCCTCGGCCAGCAGCGCCTTGTTGGCGGTGACCACGGACTTGCCCTTGGACAGGGCCGCGACGATCAGCGCGCGGGCGGGCTCGATGCCGCCGATGACCTCGATGACGATGTCGACGTCGTCGCGCGTGACCAGCGCCTCGGCGTCGGTGGTGAGCAGCGAGGGGTCCACCTCGACGTCGCGCTTGCGGCCGAGCCGGCGTACGGCGACCCCGGCCAGCTCCAGCGGGGCGCCGATGCGCGCGGCCAGGTCGGCGGCCTGCTCGTGCATGAGCCTGATGACCTGCGAGCCGACGACGCCACAGCCCAGCAGCGCCACTTTCAGCGGTTTCACAGCTGCCCCCTCAACAGGTCGTCCTCGGTCTCGCCCTGCACGATCACGCGCGACTTGCCGCCGGAGACGGCGACCACGGCGGGCTTGGGCAGGTAGTTGTAGTTGCTGGCCAGCGACCGGCAGTAGGCGCCGGTGGCCGCCACCGCGATCAGGTCGCCGGGGGCGAGGTCCGCGGGCAGGTGGAAGTCGCGCACGATGATGTCGCCGCTCTCGCAGTGCTTGCCGACCAGGCGGCTGAGCATGGGCTCGGCGGTGCTCTCGCGGCTGACCAGCGCCGCGGTGTATTCGGCGCCGTAGAGGGCGGTGCGCACGTTGTCGCTCATGCCGCCGTCGATGCTCACGTACGTGCGCAGGCCCTCGACGTCCTTGACGGTGCCGACCGAGTAGAGGGTGATGCCGCCGGGCCCGACGATGGTGCGCCCCGGCTCCACGGTCAGCCTGGGCACGGGCAGGCCCGCGTCCGTGCACACCTTGGTGACGATCTCGCGCAGCCCGTCGGCCAGCTCCTTGATGTCGGGCGCCTCGTCGCCCTCGACGTAGGCGATGCCGTAGCCGCCGCCCAGGTCGAGCTCGGGCAGCACGACGCCGTGCTCTTCCTTGATCTGCACGAGCAGCGCGGTCAGGCGCCTGGCCGCCACCTCGAACCCGGCCGTGTCGACGATCTGGGAGCCGATGTGCGAGTGGAGCCCGACGAGCTCGAGCTGCGGCAGGGCGAGGATCCGGCGTACGGCCTCCGCGGCCGCCCCGGTGTTGAGCGACAGCCCGAACTTCTGGTCGTCGTGCGCCGTCGCGATGAACTCGTGCGTGTGCGCCTCGACCCCGGTGGTCACCCGGATCATCACCTTGGGCCGCTTGCCCAGCTGCTGGGCGAGGTGGCCGAGCCGGGCGATCTCCTCGTACGAGTCGACCACGACGTGGCCGACCCCGACCTCCAGCGCCCTGGTCAGCTCGGAGACGGACTTGTTGTTGCCGTGCATGGTGATGCGCTCGGGCGGGAACCCGACGCTGAGCGCCACCGCCAGCTCGCCGCCGCTGGCCACGTCGAGCCCAAGGCCCTCGTCGTCGAGCCAGCGGACGATCTCCTTGCACAGGAACGCCTTGCCCGCGTAGTGGACCTCGGAGCCGGCGAAGGCCGTGGCGTAGTCGCGCATGCGCGAGCGTACGTCGTCCTCGTCGAGGACGTAGAGCGGCGTGCCGTGCTCGCGAGCCAGCTCGCGCACGTCGACGCCGCCGACAGTGAGCGTGCCATCGGTCCGGGTCGACGTTCGCGGCCAGATCGCTGGGTTGATCCGGTTGAGGTCGGCGGGCGCCAGCGGAGGGCGCTCGTGGGGCAGCATCTCGGCGTGCCGGTCCCCGGCGGGATGGACGAATCGACTCACCTGATCGAGGCTATCGGAACCGCAACTAAGCCATGACCCTCTGCCCACGTATCGAGACGCGATCAAGCCCCAGAAGGGATATTTTTACGATTTTTCGCCGTTTGGCCGAATATTTTGCGACCCGCTACATCCGTTCCGGCCCAGGAAGCACACCAGTCACAGTCTCGGCCAGCCGCACCCGCGCCGTGTGCACCGGCCCCGGCGCCTCGTCGCCGACCGGGACGGCGGGCGCGTGCTCGTGCGCGTCGTGATAGGCCAGAGCCAGCCGCACGAGGTACGTCTCCCATCCCGGCTCCCTGCTGACCTTCCGGCCGGGCAGCTCGGCCAGCACCCGCAGCACCCGCCGGTCGTACGGGCCGTCTAGCAGCTCCCCCCTGAACCCCTCCGACGGCACCCCCAGTTCCCGCGCCCACCTGAGCACCGCGCGGGCCCGGGCGTGCCCGTACCGCACCACGAACCCCGGGTTGTCCCAGGTCCGCGGGAAGTCCGGCCACGGGGGCTCCGGGATGTCGAGCGGCTCGACGCCCGCCAGCAGCTCCCCCGGCTCGCCGACGACGATCCGCAGGAACCCGTCCCGCCGGACCTCCACCAGGGACACCCCGTCCAGCTCCCGCACCCGCCCGGCGAGCGACTCGGCGGGGACCTTCCGGCGCAGCGCCGCGGCGGAGACGTAGACGGCCTCCCCCTCCCACGTCCCCTCGGGCACCGGCGGCTCCCCCAGCACCTCGGCCAGTTCCGCGGGTGTCATGGTCGAACCCTAGCCCGGGGGCTCAGATGAGCGCGTGCGGCTCGGCGGAGCCGTACTCGACCAGGTGGGCCGCCCCGAGCAGCCAGCGGTCCTCGTCGCGTACCCGCACGTAGCCGAACCGGTCGGCCGAGAACACCTTGATCCCGTCCGTCCGGCACTGCCGCATGAGCACCTCGTCCCACCCGTCCGTGAGGTCGGCGAAACCGATCTCACGCAGGGTGTTGCGGCGGGCCAGGAGGGTCGCCCCGGCGATCTCGGGGAGGTAGGCGTACTCGGCCTCGGGCTGCTTGAGCAGCGTGGCCTGCGGCTTGCGGAGGTGGGCGTAGAAGGCCGCCTTGCCGACGATGTCGGCGGTGCTGAAGAGGAACGCCCGCCGCAGGTCCGACAGGTAGTGCGGGCCGTAGACGTCGCGCGGGTCCATGACCGCCACCAGGTCGGCCTCGCACAGGTCGATGCCGGCGTCGAGCATCGCGCCCTCGGTCATCGCCGGGTGCGGGCGGCGGTAGACGACCTCCACGTCCGGCAGCACGTCGCGGGCCCGCAGCTCCGACTCCGGCGGCCCGATGACGATGAGCTGGTCGACCCCCGACTGCTTGGCGACCTGCGCCAGCGCGTGCTCCATCAGGTACGGGTCCATGATCGGCAGCAGCACCGAGGTGTTGAGCGTGGCGCGGGCGCTGGGCAGGCCGATCGCGTCGAGGAGCTCGTCGACCCGCTCGGTCATCGTGCCCATCTGGTACGCCCGCCGCAGCGCCACGTGCGCCCGCCGCGTGTCGGCCTCGGTGCCGATGGGCGTGCCGCAGGCGGCGAGCTCGGCCAACCGCCACTGGGGCGTGCCCGGCGGGCAGTCCACCGCGGCCGGCCAGCGGTAGGAGGTCAGCACGTCGGGGTACGTCAGGTGCCCGGGCAGGAGCTGGTCCAGCGTGAGGAGCCGGTCGATGCGCCCGCCGGAGAGCGGCAGCGGGTTGTGCACCCGCGGCTGCACCCCGAACTGCAACCGCGGCCAGGCCACCGTGAGATCGGTCGTGAACCGGTGCTCGAACAGCTCGGCCGCCGCCGCGTACGCGGCCACGTCGCCCCGCGTGTGCCAGAAGACCGTGCGGATGCCGCGCTCGGCGCACCAGGCCAGCAGCGCCTTGAGCCCTTCGCCCGGCTCGCCGGTGATCTCCTCGGCCCACGGGCCGTGCTCGACGGACTCGACCACCAGCAGGTGCGGCACCTCCAGCGGGAGCACCCTGGCGAAGTCGCGCGGCGTGAAGCCGGTCGTCTGCCGCCACTCGTACCGCAGCAGCGCCTCGGCGTGCGGGTCGGCGATGACCGCGGCAGTCAGGTGCGGCCTGGTGTTGGGTCCCGTCGGCACCCGGAAGGGCTTGAGCTTGAAGGAGGCGCCCCCGAGCGTCCTGGTCGTGGTGGTGGCCTGGAACGCCGCCCCGGGGCGCTCGTCCTTGGCCTTGGCGGCCGTGGGGGGCTTGCGCTTGGGCGCGATGGGCCGCTTGACGGGCTTGGCCGCGCCCCTGAGCCCCTTGGCCAGCCTGACCGGGTTGCTCTTGCCGCTCTTGATCGCGTCACCGAGGCGGTTCCAGCGTGCGACCTTGATCGAGGACAGCTTCCAGTTGGCCACCTCGGCCTGGAAGCGCTGCTCGGCCAGCTCCCTGCGCAGCTTGTCGGCGGCCGCCTGCTCGACCTCCAGCCGATCCTCGGCCTCGCTCAGCCGCTCGGCCAGCGACCTGGCCTCCGCGGCGCTCTGCTCGGCGGCGGCCAGCTTGGCCTCGGCGGCGTCCAGCAGCCTGGCCAGCTCGGCGGCGCGCTCGGCCTGCGCGACGGCATCCCGCAACGCCCGGCGTGTGCTTTCAAGCTCAGTAGTCACCGGGCCTCCTTCGTCGGCCCGGTGACCAAGACGCTGTATCCGATTGTTCCCTCGCTGCGCTCGCTCACGCGACCTCCGCTCCCTCAGCCCGGCAAAGGATACTCTTTTTGCCTGAAGCGTCTCGAAGGGATGAGATCCGGTGCAGTTCAACGTGCGGCCCTACGTCTGCGGCGCTCTCGGCCGGATCGACCCCGCCATACTCGGCAAACTGACCGCGGCGGGCCCGAGACTCCTGCCCGCGCTCCAGTCGGCCGACGCGGCGCTGTTCAGCTCGGCGCCGCTGCCGCCCTACCACCGCCTGGGGCACGCGTACGCGTTCTCCTGGGGCGAGCGCAAGCCGTCCGGCGACGACGACTGGATGACGGTCGCGGAGACGTTCGAGACCCCCGGGCTGATCGGCGACGCCGACAGTGTCACGCTCCACACGGGCGCCCTGGGCCTCGTGGACGTCTACTACGTCCGCCTCGGCGACGCGGTCTACTTCTCGTCGCAGATCCAGCCGCTGCTCAGCCTGGTGCCGGTCGAGATCGACTGGTCGGCGTGGGCGTCGATCCTGCAGGTGACGTTCCCGCTGGGCGAGGCGACGCCGTACGCGGGCGTCAAGCGGCTGCCCGGCTCCAGCGCCCTGGTGTGGCGGCACGGCAGGCTCGCGACCGAGCGCAGGCTGCCGCGCTGGCTGCGTTCGGAGCCGTACGAGCGGTGGATCAGCCCGCGCGAGATCGTCGAGCTGCTCGACGAGGTCTACCAGGACTACGACGGCCGCAAGCTGCTCGTGCCGGTCAGCGGCGGCTACGACTCCCGGCTGCTGGCGAGCGTGGCCAAGGCCCGCGGGATGGACGTCGAGTCCTGGACGACCAGCCCGGACGACGGCACCGACACCGACATCGCGTTCGCCAGGTCGATCACCAGGGAGCTGGGCATCGCCCACCGGGTGATCACCCAGGACGCCGCCGACTACCCGGACGACGTCGTGGAGGTGGCCCGCAGGCTCGAATACCTGACGCCGCACCACGCCTGGTACGCGCCCTTCGCCAAGGAGGTGCACAAGGCGGGCCGGGTCCTGGTCGACGGCCTGGCCGGCGGGCCGCTGCTGAAGAACTTCATGGTCAGCGGGGCCGCGCTGGAGGCCACGACGCAGGCCGAGCGCTCGGCGGCCGTGCTCGGCTCTCTGTCGCTGGGGGCTCCCTCGCAGCCGTTCCTGTCCAAGGCCGCCGCCCAGTGGATGGAGGAGACCGTGCGCGAGCAGTTCCTGGCCGCCACCTCCATGCTCCACGGGCACCGCGCCGAGCTGCCGCTGTCGGTGCTGCACACCAGGACCGTGCGCGGCATCGCGCGCTCCGCGGTGAACCTGGTGGGGCCCGAGGCGTCGTTCGCGGCGCCGTTCATCGACCCGCGCTTCTTCGACGCCGCGTTGTCGGTCGGCGTGGCCCGCAAGGACAAGGGCCGTTTCTACCGCGAAGTGCTCCACGCGGCCAATCCACGGGTGGCCGCACTCCCCTCGACGAATGTGGTCAAGCAGCCGCTCCAAAGGGTGCCGCTGCGTTCGACGGCCGCCCCCGCCCGAAATTATTCGCACCGCATGCTGGAGACTGTGGTGAGAAGCGTGCCGGGACTGCTGTCGGACGAGCTGCACGAGGTGGTCTCAGGCGGTCCCGACGCTCTGACCAGGTTCAACGGCTGGAACGATCGGTTCTGGGTGCGGGGGTTGGTGCTCTTCGGGCTGTGGCTGAGCGACTTCGAGAACGACCTCTCGGACCTCGCGCCACCTTTTTAGTGAACTCTCGGTAACAGGGCGATTACGTACGGATCTCACGGGTATTAACCCTCGTACAGCAGAAGCGGGTTCCGGAAAGCCAACGGGCTGGTAGTGTTCGGCCCGTAAGCGCCGCACAAACGGGCACCAGATCACAAATCCGGTCTCGTTTCAGGGCAGTGGAGTTCGCAGGGATGACGACTCCACGCGGCGCGGTCACCAGATAGTAACGCCGGGGTAACCGGTGACTTCGTCCTGCCCACATCTCTTCCTGTGAGCGACATTATGATCAACGCATCCCCATTGCCGGAGCCGATCTCCGAGGCGTTCGTCTCGGAGGATCCTGCCTGGTACAAGCGGGCGGTGTTCTACGAGATTCTCGTCCGGGGGTTCAAGGACTCCAACGGCGACGGCACCGGCGACCTTCGCGGTCTCATCGAGAAGCTGGGCTACCTCGAGTGGCTCGGCGTGGACTGCCTGTGGTTGCTGCCGCTGTACGAGTCGCCCCTGCGCGACGGCGGATATGACATCTCGGACTACATGAAGATCCTCCCGGACTTTGGGGACCTGGGTGACTTCGTGCAGCTGATCGAGAAGGCTCACGAACGTGGCCTGCGGATCATCACCGACCTCGTGATGAACCACACCAGCGATCGCCACCCCTGGTTCCAGGCGTCCCGGCACGACCCCGAGGGTCCGTACGGCGACTTCTACGTGTGGTCGGACCACCCTGGTGGCTATCCCGACGCGCCGATCATCTTCATCGGCGCCGAGGAGTCCAACTGGACCTACGACCCGGTGCGCAAGCAGTACTACTGGCACCGTTTCTTCCACCACCAGCCGGACCTGAACTATGACAACCCGGCGGTGCAGGAGGCCATGCTGGAGGTCCTGCGGTTCTGGCTGGACCTGGGCATCGACGGTTTCCGGCTGGACGCGGTGCCGTACCTGTTCGAGCGTGAGGGCACCGCGTGCTCGGGCTTGCCGGAGACGCACGCGTACCTGAAGAAGGTCCGGGCCGAGGTGGACCGCCTCTACCCCGACCGGGTGCTGCTGGCCGAGGCCAACGGCTGGCCCGAGGACGTGGTCGAATACTTCGGCGACCCCACCACCGGGGGCGACGAGTGCCACATGGCCTTCCACTTCCCGCTCATGCCGCGCATCTACATGGCGGTCAAGAAGGAGACCCGCGAGCCGATCTCCGAGATCATGTCGCGCACGCCCAAACTGCCCGACAAGGCGCAGTGGGGCATCTTCCTTCGCAACCACGACGAGCTCACGCTCGAGACGGTGAGCGAGGAAGAGCGCGACTACATGCACAAGGAGTACGCCAAGGACCCGCGCATGCGGGCCTACCTGGGCATCCGCCGGCGTCTGGCCCCGCTGCTCGAGAACGACAGGGACCGGATCGAGCTGTTCACGGCCCTGCTGCTGAGCCTGCCGGGTTCGCCGGTCATGTACTACGGCGACGAGATCGGCATGGGCGACAACATCTGGCTGGAGGACCGCGACTCGGTCCGCACGCCGATGCAGTGGAGCCCCGACCGCAACGCCGGGTTCTCCTCCGCCGACCCCGGACGGCTCTACCTGCCCGCGGTCATGGACCCGATCTACGGCTACCAGGCGGTCAACGTGGAGGCCCAGCAGCGCCATGAGGGCTCGCTGCTCCACTTCACCCGCAAGATGCTGGAGATCCGGCGCAACCACCCGGTGTTCGGCGTGGGGGCGTACACGGAAATGTGGTCGTCGAACCCCTCCGTGCTCACCTTCGTCCGCGAGGACCGCGACGACATCATGCTCTGCGTGAACAACCTGTCGAAATTCCCGCAGCCGGTCGAGCTGGACCTGCGCAGGTTCGAGGGGATGGTCCCGGTCGAGGCGCGGGGCGGGGTGGAGTTCCCGCCGGTCGGCGAGCTGCCGTACCTGCTGACGCTGCCGGGGCACGGCTTCTACTGGTTCGCGCTGAAGAAGAAGGAAAAGGCCGCTCTCAGCGCGACGTGACCGGCACCTGGGCACGGGCCGCGCGGCGGGCGGGAATGAGCGCCACCGCGAGGGCCGTGCCCACGGCTCCCACGACGGCGACGGCCAGCGTCAGGGCGGAGGGCGCGCGCCCGATGCCCGCGCCGACGCCGCTCGTGTGACCCTGCAGGTCGATCAGCCCGGTCACCACGGACATGCCCGCCGCGGCGCCCACGCCGACGCCGAGCACGACCAGCAGCCCGGTGCCCGTCACCAGCGTGGCCATGACCTGGCGCGGCGTCAGCCCCATGGCCTTGAGCACGGCCAGGTCGAACGCGTGGTCGCGCAGCCCGAGCGCGCTGGCGGTGAGCAGGTTGGCCAGGCCGATCAGCATCAGCACGGCGATCAGCGCCACGATCACCACCCGGATGATCGACAGCCGGTCCGCCGGGTTGACCGCGGCCTGCACGTCGAGGCTCTCGGCCGACTCCGACAGCAGCCGCCCGCGCACCTCGGCGGGGTCCGCGCCCCTCTTGAGGGCGAGCGCGTAGTACTCCGGCGGCACCGAGTCCTTGGCCGCCAGGCTGTCGAGCCCCACGGAGATCACCTCGCCGTCGAGGTCGGGCTCGACAGTCCTGCCGACGATCCTGACGATCAGCGGCGTGCCGCCCACGGTCAGCCGCACCCGGTCGCCGATCTTGATGCCCAGCAGGTCGAGCAGGCCCTGCCCGGCCACCGCCTCCCCCTGACGGCCGTACATGCGCCCCTCGACCACCGGGAACGGGTACGGCTCCGTCGAGCTGCCGATGGCCCGCACGCGGACCGAACGGGCCATTCCGGGCGCCAGGGCGTCCACGTCGGTGCCCGGATAGACCGTCTCCACGCCCTCGTCCAGCTTGGCGACGCGCTCGGCCTCGGCCGGCTCCGCCTTGCCCGGCCTGACGTACAGGCTCGCGTGCTGGCCGACCTGCTCGGGGTGGTCGGCGAAGTTGTCGAGCGTCGCCCAGACGCCCAGCCCGATGGTGACCATCATCATCGGCACGGCCAGCCCGAACGCCGTCAGGAACGCCGGCACGCGCCTGGTGAAGGCGTCCCTGGTGCCGAGGACGAGGGCGGGCGGGAGGCGTACGAGGAGGGCCAGCCGGGCCAGCCTGGACAGGCGGCCGCGCGGCGGCAGGGCGGGCGCGTCGGGGATCGGCGGCGTGCGGCCCCCGCGCCACGCGGGCAGCCCCACGGCGGCCAGCACCACCAGGGCCGTCCCCGCGACGATGGCCAGCACGGGGATCGGCGCCACGGACGTCGCGCCGAGCATCGCCGCCATCACGCCCCAGCCCACCACGGCGCCGATCGCGACGCCGAGCAGGCCCAGCGCGCCGTGCTCGGCCAGGAGCAGCAGCGCGAGCTGGCCCCTGGTGAAGCCCATCGACTTGAGCGTGGCCAGGTCGCGGAGCTGGGCCAGCACCCGGCCGCCGGCCGCGTTGGCCAGGGCGAGCGCGGCGGCCACCAGCCCGACCACGCCGAACAGCGCCAGCAGCGTGCCCAGCAGCCGGTTGTCCAGCTCCATGGCGGCCCTGACCTCGCGCCAGGTGTAGACCCGCTGGAGCTTGTCCTCCAGCATGACGACCACGCGCTGCGAGACGACCTGCGTGGCGTCGGGGTCGGCCAGGCGCAGCCCGGTCACCCACTCGCTGCGGCCCAGCATGGGCTCGATGCGGTCGAGCATGACGGGCAGGACGTAGGCCAGGCCGGGCGTCCACTGGGGGTAGAAGCCCTGCTCGGCGGAGTCGGCGATGCCGCGTACGTACAGGGTGTGGCGCTTGCCGCTGAGCGCGATGATCGTGAAGGGCGCGCCGATCCTGAGCCGCAGCGAGGTCGCGAACGAGCGCTCGACGACCACCCCGTCGGGCTGGGAGGGATCCAGCCACCTGCCCTCGGCCACCAGCGGGTGCGCCACCTGCGGCGGCGCGGCGGGCATCGCGCGCAGCGCCGCGGGCTCCTTCTTGCCCTCCTGCGCCACGGTCACGGGCGCCGAGCGGTACGGGCCCGCGATCTGCGTCACGCCGTCGATGCCGCTCAGGTCAGCCTGGGGGCTGTCGTCGGTGTAGAGCCAGACGTGGGCGCCGTCGGTCTGGGCGAACAGGCTGCGCCACGGGTTGGTGCCCTCCTCGAGCAGGGTCGCCGCGGTGATCAGCGCGGCCACGATCCCGGCCACGGTCAGCACCGTCAGCACCGCCTGGCCCTTCCGGGCCCGCAGGTCGGCCTTGATCCACCGGCTCCCCGCCAAAGACGCACTCATCTGAGGTCGATCACCTCGCCGGCCGTGCGCGTGCGGCGGCGCGCGATGCGGCCGTCGTCCACGATCTCCCCGTCGAACAGCGACACCAGCCGGTCGGCCAGGCTCGCCACGCGCGCGTCGTGGGTGACCATCACGATCGTCTGGCCCTCCTTGTGGACGTCGCTGAGCAGGCGGAGCACGTCGCGGGTGTTACGGCTGTCGAGGTTGCCGGTGGGCTCGTCGGCCAGCAGCACGCTGGGCTGGTTGGCCAGCGCCCTGGCCAGCGCGACCCGCTGCTGCTCGCCTCCGGAGAGCTGGGCGGGCGAGGCGTCGGCGCGGTCGGTGAGGTTGAGCGCGCCGAGCAGGCTCTCCCTGCGCTCGCGGGCCACCTTCGGCGAGGCCCCGGCCAGCAGCGCGGGCAGCTCGACGTTGTCGCCCACGGTCATGTTGGCGACGAGGTTGAAGAACTGGAAGACGAACCCGACCTTCTTGCGCCGCAGCAGCGCCCAGGCGCTCTCCGAGAGCGTGTCGACGCGCTTGCCGTCGAGCCAGATCTCGCCGCTCGTCCTGGTGTCGAGCCCGCCCAGCATGTGGACGAGCGTGGACTTCCCGGAGCCGGACGGACCCATGATCGCGACGAACTCACCCGGCTCGACCTGCAGGTCCACGCCGCGTACGGCAGGCACGGGCACTGCGCCATCCTGGTAGATTTTGACCAGATTGACCGTTTTCACAACCGCGCTCATGCCAGATCCTCCTGGCAACGCTCCAGCCAGTCAAGGTCCGCCTGCAGGTGGAGCATGGCGCCCTCGATGAGGAGGATGGCCACCCGGTCGGTCGGCGCAGTGCGGGCCAGGAGGTCGTTGAGATCGCCCATGAGCGACAGGTAGTGGCGGCGCTGACGACTGATCAGCGCCATCCGGTCGGCGATGCCGGTGAGCGGGGCCAGCACGAGCTTCATGAAGAACTCGTCGCGCACCCTGGGGCCCTCGGTGGGCTCGTCCACCCAGAGCGTGAGCACGTCCCGGCCCTTGGCGGTGAGGTAGTAGACCTTCTTGTTGGGCCGGTTGGACTGCTCCACGTCCACCGCCCGGACGAGGCCGTCCTTCTCCAGCCTGCCGAGCGTGACGTAGATCTGGCCGATGTTGGGGGACGGATAGGCGCTGCCGAACGTCTGCTCCAGCGCCTGTTTGAGCTCGTACCCATGGGCCGGCTCCTTAGCCAGGAGCGCCAGCAGGTGAAGCCGCACCGCCCCACCTCCCCGCCGTGTTACGAACGCGTTACGTATCTAGCCGTTGACCTACAGATTACATGTGTGCATAACATGAATGCATCTACCTAACACGTATGTAAATCACTCTGAACGTGGAGGAAACAGAGTGCGCTCGCTCACGCTCTCCCTGGTCGTCCTCCTGGCGGCGGCCGGCTGCGCGCCCGCGAGCAATGAGGGCGGCGGCGAAACGGGCACGGGCGGCACAGGCCCCATCACGTTCGCCACCGGTCGCGACACCACGGCGTACCTGCAACCCTTGCTGGACCGCTGGAACCAGGCCCACCCGGCCGAGAAGGTGACGCTGCTGGAGCTGCCCGAGGCCGCCGACGAGCAGCGCGCTCAGATGGTGGCCAACCTCCAGGCCAAGAGCAGCCGGTACGACGTACTGGGGCTCGACGTGGTGTGGACTGCCGAGTTCGCGGAGAACGGCTGGATCATCCCCCTGGAGCGCGGGTTGTTCCCGCTCGACAGGTTCCTGCCGCCCGTCGTGGAAACGGCGGTCTACAAGAACAAGCTCTGGGCCGTCCCGTACACGAGCAACGCAGGGTTGCTCTACTACCGGACCGACCTGGTCAAGAAGCCGCCACGGACGTGGGCCGAGCTTCGCGACCAATCCCGACAAATAATGAAAAAGAACGATATTGGAGGCTATGCCGGGCAGTTCCTGGCGTATGAAGGGCTCACCGTCAACTTCTCCGAGGCGCTGCAGTCCGCCGGCGGGCAGATCGTCAGCAAGGACGGCACCGAGGTGACCCTCGATCCGGCCAAAACGCGCATCGCACTCGACTTCCTGCTCCAGGGCCTGCGCGAGGGCTGGATCCCCAAGGAGTCACTGAGCTACAAGGAGGAGGAGACGCGCCTGGCCTTCCAGGAGGGCCGGCTCGCCTTCGCCCGCAACTGGCCACACGGCTACGGCCCGGCCAGGGCGAAACTGGGCGACAAGCTGGGGGTGACCCGGCTGCCGGGGCTCAACGGCCCCGGGTCCAGCACGCTGGGCGGCGCCAACCTCGCCATCAGCGCGTACTCCAAGCATCAGCACACGGCGCAGGAGTTCATCCGCTACTTCACCAGCCTGGAGAACGAGCGCCGCGTCCTCACCGAGGGCTCCTTCCCGCCCGTGTGGACCGAGCTCTACGACGACCCCGCCCTGATCAAGCGCTTCCCCTACCTGCCCGTGCTCAAGGAGAGCATCCTCGCCGCCAAGGCACGGCCGGTGAGCGCCAACTACAACCAGCTGAGCCTGGTGATCGCCAGTTCGGTCGCCAAGGCGCTCGGCAACCCCTCCACCGAGTCCGCGGATGACGCCGCGGTCTCCATGAAGTCCGAAATCGAAGAGATCATCAGAACCCAGTGAGGCAGCCATGCGAAACGCCAGAGCAGCAGCAATCCTGGCCGGGCTCGCGGTAGCCGTCGCCGCCTGCGGCAACGCCCCGACGACCACCTCGCCGTCCACCGACGCTTCCGGCTCCGCGTCGGCCCCCGCCGCCGGCGCCAAGCCGCTGCAGGGCGTGAAGCTCGAGGTCGCCGCCAAGTGGACCGGCGACGAGCAGAAGAACTTCCAGCAGGTGCTCAAGGCCTTCACCGAGAAGACCGGGGCTGAGGTCACGTACGCCTCCACCGGTGAGGACACCGGCGCCTACCTCGGCCCGCGCATCCAGGGCAAGAACCCGCCGGACGTCGCGATCCTGCCGCAGCCGGGCCTGGTGCAGCAGTACGCCGACCAGAGCGCGCTCATCCCGCTGACCGACGACGTCGTCAAGGAGGTGGACACCAACTACACCCCGTACTGGAAGGAGCTCGGCTCCGCCAGCGGCAAGGTGTACGGCGTGCTCATCAAGGCGGCGCACAAGTCGCTGGTCTGGTACCGGGCGCAGGCGTACGACGACGCGGGCGTGCAGCCGGCCACCACCTGGGACGAGCTGGTCAAGAACGCGCAGACCATCGCCGACTCCGGCACCGCGCCGTTCTCGTTCTGCGGTGCGTCCGGCTGGACGCTGACCGACCTCTTCGAGAACGTCTACCTGTCCACCGCCGGGCCGGAGAACTACGACAAGCTCTCCAAGCACGAGATCCCGTGGACGGACCCGACCGTGACCACCGCGCTGGAGAAGATCGCGCAGATCGCGGGCAAGAAGGAGTTCGTGGTCGACGGCAACGCCGGCGCCCTGCAGACCGACTTCCCCGGCTGCGTGACCAAGGTCTACGGCGACAAGAAGGCCGCCATGGTGATCGAGGCCGACTTCGTGGCCGTCTCCGCGGCGCAGTCGAAGGCCAAGGTGGGAGAGGAGGCCAAGTACTTCCCGTTCCCCAAGGCCGGTGACACGGCCCCCGTCGTCCTGGGCGGCGACGTCGCGGTCGCGATGAAGGACTCCCCCGGCGCGATGGCGCTGCTGCAGTTCCTGGCCTCCAAGGAGGGTGGCGAGATCTGGGCCAAGCTGCCCGGCTACCTGTCGCCCAACAAGAACGTCTCCCCCGACAACTACCCCGACGAGCTGACCAAGCAGCTCGGCCAGACGATCGTCTCGGCCGGCGACGCCGTTCGCTACGACATGTCCGACCTGGCGCCGAGCGCGTTCGGCGCCACCGACGGCAAGGGCGAGTGGAAGGCGCTGCAGGACTTCCTGCGCAACCCGAGCGACATCAAGGGCACTCAGACCACACTGGAAGCCGAGGCCAAGAAGGCCTGGAAGAAGTAAAGAGGTAAGGCCGTGACCGAACGGTTGGACGGCCCGCAGGTCTCGTCCGCGGACACCGCGGACGAGCCCTCCACCGGACCGGCTGAAACCCCCCGTACGCAACGACGCCTCGGCCCCTCGCCGGCGGTCGCCATCGCCTTCCTCCTCCCGGCGGCGGTGCTGCTGGGCATCTGGGTGGTCTACCCGATCGTCTACTCCATCTTCCGGAGCCTGTTCGACTCGGCGGGCACCGGATTCGTGGGGCTGGGCAACTACGCCACGATCTTCACCGACTCCGGCATGCTCACCACGATCCGCAACAACCTCATCTGGGTTGTCATCGCGCCGATCGTGGTGACCACGCTGGGCCTGATCTTCGCGGTCCTGACCGAGCGGATCAGGTGGTCGACGGCGTTCAAACTGATCGTGTTCATGCCCATGGCGGTCTCCCTGATGGCGGCGGGCGTGATCTTCCGCTTCGTCTACGAGCAGGACCCCGCCAAGGGCGTGGCCAACGCCGTGCTCACCACCGTGCACGACACGTTCTCCTCCTCGCAGGGCTACCCGGAGGCGCGCCCGCGCGAGGGCGAGCAGTCGCCGGTCGCCGCCGACGGCGGCGCGGTCATCACCAAGCAGCCCGCCCAGGCGGGTCAGCCGGTGCTGATCCCGATCGTGGGCGTCAAGCCGAACGCCCTGCCGAGCAACGCCCAGACCGCCAAGGCCCCCGCGGCCGGCGACGGCCTCTCGGGGACCGTGTGGTTCGACTTCACACCGGGAGGCGGCGGCAAGAACGGCGAGGTGGACGCCTCGGAGAAGGGCCTGCCGGGCATGACCGTCGAGGCGGTGCAGAACGGCAAGGTCGCCGCGACCGCCACGACGGCCGACGACGGCTCGTTCCGCTTCCAGGGCCTGTCCGCCGGCTCCTATGTCGTACGACTTCCGCAGTCGAACTTCCAGGCCGCCTACAAAGGCCTGAGCTGGCTCGGCCCGACACTCATCACCCCGGCGATCATCGGCGCGTTCGTGTGGGTGTGGGCCGGTTTCGCCATGGTGCTGATCGCGGCGGGGCTCGCGGCGATCCCGCGTGACGCGCTGGAGGCGGCCCGCATCGACGGCGCCTCGGAGTGGCAGGTGTTCCGCAAGATCACCGTGCCGCTGCTGTCGCCGGTGCTGCTCGTCGTCTTCGTGACGATGATCATCAATACGCTGAAGGTGTTCGACCTTGTCTTCATCATCGCCCCGGCCTCGGTCCAGCCTCAGGCGAACGTGGTCGCGCTGGAGATGTGGCGCGTGGCGTTCGGCGGCGGGAACAACCAGGGTCTGGGCAGCGCGCTGGCCGTCTTCCTGCTCGTTCTGGTCCTCCCCTTCATGATCATGAACATTCGCCGGTTCAGGAGGGACGAATCATGACGACAGCCACGGCTACCGCCCCTTCGGGGCTGGAGACGGGCGCGCCGCGCAGGAGCGTGGTGAGCAAGATCGTGGACCGGATCGGCGGCGGCGCCGTCCAGGTGATCATGATCCTGCTGGGCCTGTTCTGGCTGGTGCCGACGCTGGGCCTGCTCGTCGTCTCGATGCGCACGACGGACGTCAACACCTCCGAGGGCTGGTGGACGATCTTCACCAAGCCTGCCGAGCTGACCCTCGCGAACTACAAGGACCTGCTGGCCAGCGGCTTCACCGCGTCCTTCTGGAACACCGTGCTGATCACGGTGCCGACGACGGTCCTGGTGATCGGCATCGCGGCCATGGCCGCCTACGCGTTCGCGTGGATGGAGTTCCCCGGGCGTGACGGGGCGTTCCTCGTCGTGGTCGGATTGCTGATCGTGCCCATCCAGATCGCGCTGATCCCCGTCGCGTCCTTCTACGGAGGCATCGGGATCTTCGGCTCGATCCCGGGCGTGGTGCTGTTCCACACGGCGTTCGGCCTGCCGTTCGCCATCTTCCTGCTGCGCAACTTCTTCGTCGGCATCCCGTCCTCGCTGCTGGAGGCGGCGCGGATGGACGGGGCGCCGGAGTGGAAGATCTTCGTGTCAGTGGTGTTCCCGCTGGGCAAGCCCGCCATCGCCTCGCTGGGCATCTTCCAGTTCCTGTGGGTGTGGAACGACATGCTCATCGCGCTGGTCTTCGCCAACACCGACAACCAGCCGATGACCAAGGCCCTGCAGTCCCAGATGCGGCAGTTCGGATCGAACGTGGACATCCTCTCGTCCGGTGCGTTCCTGTCGCTGCTCATCCCGCTGGTCCTGTTCTTCGCCTTCCAGCGGTACTTCGTCCAGGGCATGATGGCCGGATCCGTGAAGTGATCAAGGCGCCCGCGCGGACCGCGCGGGCGCCTTGTGATCATTCTGGTACGGCTGGACCCGACGTTTCGGCAGCAAGCCGTACCAGACCTAGATAAGCTCATCGGCCATGGCCGGTCGTCCACTGAACGAAGTCGTCGAAGCCGGATGGGCCAGTGCGCTTGAGCCCGTCTCCGAGCAGATCTCCCTGATGGGCGAATTCCTGCGCAAGGAAATCGCCGATGGCAGGCAGTACCTGCCCGCGGGCACGCACGTGCTGCGTGCCTTCAACCAGCCCTTCGACGACGTCAAGGTGCTGATCGTGGGTCAGGACCCCTATCCCACGCCCGGTCACCCGGTCGGGCTGTCGTTCTCGGTGGCGCCCGAGGTGCGGCCGCTGCCCGGCAGCCTGGTCAACATCTACAAGGAGATGGAGACCGACCTCGGCCTCCCCCGCCCCGCCAACGGCGACCTGACGCCGTGGGCCGAGCAGGGCGTCCTGCTCCTCAACAGGGTCCTCACCGTGATGCCCGGCAAGCCCGCCTCCCACCGGGGCAAGGGCTGGGAGCAGGTCACCGAGCAGGCCATCCACGCCCTCGTGGCACGCAACAAGCCGATGGTGGCCATCCTCTGGGGCCGCGACGCCCGCAACCTGGCCCCGATGCTCGGCAATGTGCCCCGCATCGAGTCCGCCCACCCCTCCCCCCTCTCCGCGCGCAGCGGCTTCTTCGGCTCGCGTCCCTTCAGCCGGGCCAATGAGCTGCTGGAACAGCAAGGCGCGGCACCTGTCGAGTGGAAGCTGCCCTAGAGTCGTCGCCATGAGTGATGAACCGAAGTTCCTGCGTCTCACGGTCGAGCTGACCGTCGAGGTGCTTGACGTGGACGCTTTGCAGGCGGCGGCGCTGGCCGAGATCCGGCACCCGGACGCCGACCTCACCGCCGAGGAGCGCACCGAGCAGGCCGAGCTGGTCAGCTCCGATGAGACGGGCGCCTCGGCGCTGCAGTGGCTCATCGAGCCGGACCACGTGCTCCAGCTTGTCGACCACATCAACGAGATCGAGCCGCGCGAGGCCGTCCTCGGGGTGGAGCCCTCCGAGGGGCCCAGCGAGGACGAGGACGAAGAGGAGCACGACCACGTGTGACGCGTGGGTGAAGTACGGCGGTGGCCACGACGTTCTGGGAGGCGTCGTGGCTTTTCGCTTCTCTCTGGCGGCTCGTCGATACCTGACGGCTCGTCGATACCTGGCGGGTGGTTGAGACCTGGCGGCTGTCGAGACTCGACGGCTCGTTAAGATCGGTACCCTCCGGCCCGCCGCAAGGAGGCACGCAGTGATCGTCGCATTCTCCATCACCCCGCTGGGCGTCGGCGAAGGGGTCGCCGAGCCCGTCGCCCGCGCCGTCAAGGTGGTCCGCGACAGCGGCCTGCCCAACCGTACGGACGCCATGTTCACCACGATCGAGGGCGATTGGGACGAGGTCATGGACGTGGTGAAGCGCGCGGTGGACGCGGTGGCGGAGGTCGCGCCCCGGGTCAGCCTGGTGCTCAAGGCCGATCTCCGGCAGGGGGTCACCGACGGGATGACCAGCAAGCTCGAGTCCCTGGAACGCCACCTCTCCGAATAGCCAATTTTCCAACCTTGGACCCTTCGGCGAAGTTGTTTTATGCATGGACCGTTACGAGGGGTTCCACGAGTTCGTACGAACCCGCCAGCAATCGCTGATGCGGACGGCGTACCTGCTCACCGGGAACGCCCACCTCGCCGAGGACCTGTTGCAGACGGTCCTCACGCGCGTCGCCTCCCACTGGGCCAAGCTCGCCAAGGGTGGCAACCCCGAGGCGTACGCGCGCAAAGCCCTGGTGAACCAGACCATCTCCTGGCGCAAGCGCAAGCGGATCGAGCTCTCTGAGGCCGAACTGCCGGAGTTCGCGGCGTCCGGGCAGCCGCACGACGAGGCGACCGTACGCCGGATCGCCCTGCTCCACGCACTGGCGCGGCTCACGCCGAAGCAGCGGGCGCTGATCGTGCTGCGCTTCTACGAAGATCGCACCGAACACGAGACCGCGCAGCTCTTGGGCGTCTCGGTCGGCACCGTCAAGAGCCAGACCCACTACGCGCTGTCGAAACTGCGCGCGCTCGTCCCCCAGGAGGTGTACCGGTGAACCCGCTGCGCGAAGACCTGCACGCGCTGGCCGAACAGGCGCCCGCCGTCGACCTGGCGGCCCAGGCGGTGCGAGGCGCCCGCCGTCGGCGCGCCACCCGCCTGGCCGTGGCCATCGCCGCGGCGACCTGCCTCATCGCGGGCGGCGGCACCGTGCTCCTCCAACAGCTACGCCCCGAGCCCCCGGTCATGCTCACCCCGCCGGAGACGACGGTCTCTCCGCTGCCCCCGGAAGGCGTCGGGCCGATCGAACAGGCGTACCGGCCGGAATGCCGCACCACCACGTGCGCGAAGAACGCCTGGCGGCTCGTGACCCGCGACGGCGACACCTACGAACTGACCGCGGCACCGGAGACCGGCCCCCTGGCGGTCACGGCGGACGGCCGCCGGCTGGCCTACTACAGCTCGAAGCAGCGCACGATCGTGGTGCGTGACCTGGCGAGCGGCAAGACCTGGAAGTCCCCGCTGAAGCAGCCCGCGGAGGACTTCTCGCGCTCGGCCGAACACACCCTGCGGCTGTCGCCCAGCGGGCTGCGGTTCATCGTGTCGAGCTGGGGCGGGCGGCGAGAGCCCAACAAGCTGGTGGACGTGGAGCGGGGCACGGTGTCCGACCTCCCGCGCGGCTGGTGGCCGGTGAGCGTGTCGGACGGATCCGGCCCCGTCGTGCTCGTCAAGCCGAACGAGAACTCCAGCCAGGTGCGGGTGCTCGGCCACGACCCGATCACCATCCCGGACTTCACGTACGACTTCAGCGCCCTCGCCCCCGACGGCCGCACCCTCACCCGGCTGGGCCAGACCTACGACCCGAACCGCCGCCCGATGCTGCAGCTGGACGGCTCGATCGTCGTCTTCGACCCGGTGCGGGGCGGCCGCGAAACCCGAGTCCCGATCTCCGGCATCCCGGAAGGGCTCCAGCCGTCGGGACTCGGCGGCTGGCTGAACTCCACCGAGGTGACCGTGGTCGCCACCCCCGAGTCACCACGCGGACCCAAGCCGATGGTCTACGCCATGGACGTACGAACCGGCAAAACCCGAGAACTCTTCACCCTACGCAACTACGGAAAAACCCTGGTCCCAGGCCTGGTCCACTAACACCAACACCCCCCACACCCACCCACCAACCCACGGACCCGCCCACCCCATGCGCGGGTCCACCCACCCCACAACATCGACACTTACCAAGCACACTCGCCCCACACACCCCCAGGCTAGCCGCGCACACCCACAAGCCCTGGGGCGCCAGCCGGTCCGCACACCCACAAGCCCCAGGGCACCAGCCGGTCCGCGCACACCCACAAGCCAGCACCGGCCTAACCGCACATCCCGCCCTACCCCCTGCCAGCCGCGCACCCACACCCACAAGCCCCGGCGCCGGCCGCGTCCGCACCCCCACCACCCACGACCCCCCGCTCCGCGCCTCTCCCAGCCGCGCACACCCACACCCACAAGGCCCCCGATGCCGACCGCTCACACCCACAAGTAGCCCTCGGCGCCGGCCGGGCCACGCACACCCCACAGCCACAACCCCCTCCGGCGCCGCCCAGGCCGTGCGCATCCCGCGCCCCGATCCCCCTCGCACCCCGGTATCCCTCGCACCCCGGTATCCCCGCACCCGCAGTTCACATCCCCACCCCCAACCCAATCCCCGCTCCCCCACCCCCCCCACAACGCGATATGTCTTGACCGCCTCCCCTGACGCGACATATCGTGTCCTCGACCATAGACGCGATACTACGCGTTCCGGAGGTGGACAAGCATGGAACAAGAGCGGGTGCCCGTCCTGGTGGTGGGCGGTGGGTACGCAGGCCTGAGCACGGCAACACTCCTGGCCTGGCGCGACGTACCCATCATGTTGGTGGAGAAGCACCCAAGCACCTCGATCCAACCCAAGGCGTTCGGTGTCGGCCCGCGAGCCATCGAGCTGCTGCGCCCCGTCCCCGGCATCGAGCAGGAGCTCCGCGAGACCTGGGCAGGCATCGGGGACAACATGCGCATAGCGATCGCCAAGAGCCTGGCCGACCCGAACCCTCACATGATCATCAACGATGAGCAGGAGGAGATGGCCTTCCTGTCCGACATCACCCCGGCGGCGCAGGTGGGAGCGCCCCAGGCCGCGATCGAGCAGCTGCTGCGGTACACGGCAGAGGAGCTGGGCGCCGACCTGCGCTTCTCGACCGAGCTGGTCTCGCTGGAACAGGACGAGGACGGCGTGACCGCGCTGATCCGCGATGCCGACGGCGACCGCCTCGTCCGGGCCGACTACGTGGTCGCCGCGGACGGCTACCGGAGCCCGCTCCGCCGCCTCCTGAACGTCCCCACCTCAGGCAAAGGCGAGCTGGGCCGGATGTGCTCGATCATGTTCGATGCGGACCTGAGCGGGCTGGTACGCGAGCGCGAGGTCACGCTCTGGTACCTGCAGAACGACCTCTTCACCGGCGTGATCGTGACCGGCACCGGCGTCGGGGCGCACGTTCTGGGCGTCAACTACTCCGACGGCCAGAGCGAAGCCGACTTCACCGAGGAGCGCTGCAGAGAGCTGGTACGCATCGCAGCCGACCAACCTGAACTGGACGTCCAGTTACTGGACAAGACGTCGTTCACTCTGGGGCACGTGGTGGCCGACACGTACCGCGCCGGCCGGGTGTTCTTCGCCGGGGACGCGGCCCACACCATGCCGCCGACCGGCGGGCAGGGCGGCAGCACCGCACTCCAGGACGGCTGCGACCTCGCCTGGCGGCTCTGGCTCGTCGTCACAGGCCAGGCCGGGCCCGACTTCCTCGACACGTACGACGCCGAACGCCGCCCGATCGGCACGCTGACGGCCGACGCCCAGCTCGCCAACCTCGGCGTACGCATGCCTCCAACCGCCCGCGTCGGCTACCCGGAGCCCATCGAGGACTTCATGAGCGTCATCATCGGCTACCGCTACCACTCCACAGCCATCCTGGACGAACCCGGCGACGACGGCTCCATCCTGGAGGACCCACGCGTACCCACCGGCCGTCCGGGCAGCCGCGCCCCACACGTGGTGCTCGACTGGGAAGGCCAGCGCATCTCGACCATCGACCTCTTCGGCTCCGGCTTCGTACTGCTGGCCGACAGACAGGGCGGCCAGGCTTGGATGGACGCCGGACGTCTGGTCAAGGAGCGCCTCGGCGTCCAGCTCACGCGCTTGGTGGTGGACGAGGAACTGAAGGACGTGGAGGGACACTTCCGGAAGCGGTACGGCGTCAGCGGGGGCGGCGCCGTCCTGGTCCGACCGGACGGCTACGTAGCCTGGCGCTCCCCCGGCCCCGTCCCAAACCCAGCAGCCACCCTCCACCAGATCATGACCCAACTCCTGAGCCGCTAGCAGCCATCCCCCAACCACTCAGAGCAGATCCCAACCCATCCTCCAACCACCCCAAACCAGATTTCCGAGCCATCCCCCCGGCCACCCCAAACCAGATCCCAACCCCCTAACCACCTCGAACCAGACCCGAACCATCCCACCCGACCACTTCAAACCAGGTCCCGAGCCATACCACCCAACCACTTCGAACCGCCGCGACCGGGCCCCGCCCAGACTTCCGCGCCCCGCGGCATGAACCCGACCAGCTCGAACCAGGTCCCGAGCCATCCCACCCGACGCCCTCGGGCCAGGTCCCGAGCCATCCCGCCCGACCCACGTCGAACAGGTCCCGGGCCATACACCGACCGCTGGCCCCACGGCCGCCCCACCCCTGCTCCACGGGCAGCCGTAACCCACCGAAGCAGCACCTTCCGGAGAACCGGCCCCCATGAGCACGCACATGCACCACTGAGCGCGACTTCCTAAATGCCGGATGGCCAATGCCCGTCGATGCCCGTTGCCCATGGCCGTTGGCTGGTGGCTGGTGGCTGGTGGCGAGTGCTTTCGATCACTGCACTGGCCCAACTCACTCAGTGGGCCTTAGCTGCTGGTCCAACCGATCTCGAACGGGACAGACCACGCAGGAGCGGCTCAGCCGAGCAGCAACTCCTCTCGGCGAGCCCGCAACCTGTCACGCAGCCGCGCCAGTTCCCGGCAACGGTCCTCGAGCTGCTCCGCGACATGCCGGAGACCACTCATCCCCCGAATGCCGTCTTCCGCCATCAGGCCGAGTGCCTCCACCTGCCGGACGAACTCACCCACCGTCCCCCGGCCGTGCAGGGCCGCGAGACCGGCCGCACGGGCCCGTTCCCGAGCAGGCAGCTCCACATCCAGCTCGGCGAGCAACCGCCCGATCTCCAGCAGCTCGGCACCTCGGGGATCGGCCGATGCGGCCACTCGCTGCTCTTCACGTGCCAGCAACTCCTCGTAGAGCTCCCGCGCCGGACCCACCTCGGCCAGGTCCCGTTCCACCTCCGCGAGCGCTGACGTGTACGCGCCCAGCCTCGTTTCCGCGACGGCTACCTGCTCTTGATCCCACACCCCGACCGCATCGAGCTCCCGCCGGGCCTTTCTCACGAGGGCGACGACCGCCGTGTGGCGCTCGCTCAGCCCCTCCCAGCGACGCGCCCGCTGACGCGCCGTACGCAGATCTTCATCGATCATCTCAAAGGGGATCACGTCACTTGGACGGTCGAATGTCTCGATTCGGTTCAGGACGAGCATGCACTTTTATTAACAAATCCGGCCAGAACAGGCATCACTCCTGCCCTTCCCTTGCTGTCTCCTGCACGTGAGTGCGTAAGAGGAGGGTGTCCGTCGACGCCGTAGCCGGGTCGCGCCTGGGTCGCTGGGGCCCAGAGGCGGGCTCAGGCTGCTGCACGTTCGACCTCCGCGCGTGGGGGATGAGCGGAAGTCGGAGTCGGTGCCATGGCCAGGATTGGGGCTGGCCTCGGCTCCGTGAGCGGAGCTTGCGGGACGGCTCGAGTTGGTTCGAGAGGGTGTTGCGGGGTCGGGGGTGTTGGAGCGAATGGGGCTGGGAGTGAGGGGGTGGGTGGGGTTGAGGGGTGGCAGTTGATCAAGGTGAGTGAGGGGTGGGCGGGTTTTTGGGTGGCGCATAGCCAGTCGTTCAGGGAGCCGGGGAAGCCGGAGGGTGGGCCGACCTTCAGGCAGGCGATCTGGCCGGCACCTGGCGGTGGGCCGATCTTGAGGCGGCGGATGGTGCCTGTGCGGCCCAGTTCGCCCTGGTCCGCGTCGTAGGGCGTCAGCTGGACGCCGAAAGGGAGGCCGCCGTCCGGCTGGTCTGTGGGGCCTATCTGGAGGAAGTCGTCGATTTTGCGGTCGGTGGCCTCCGGGTGAGTGCCTACGTAGGCCAGGTGGTCTGTGACGAGGCGGTGGGCCACCGTGCGGAGGAGGTTGGTCGCGCACAGGTTGTGGGCGCAGGCGGCGCCGTCGAGGGTGATCTCGGGGAGGGCGAAGCGGCGCAGGCCTCGGGATGTGACGCGCAGGCAGTCGCACACGCCCATGTCGGACGGATCCCAGGGTGGACAGGTCGCCGCGTCGTGGACCTGGACGTCCCAGGACAGCCAGTCGTCGGTGAGGCGGAAGTCCGGGGGCTCGCCTGCGCATCTTCCGCAGGTGAGGATGTTGGTGCCTGTCAACGGGTCGATCAGGAGGCCGTCGCACTCCCTCGCCAGGGCCCGGGCCGTCGCCCTCGCCGTCTGAATGCTGGTCGGAAGCTTGTGCGGGGGTGCGGTCGTGGACACCACCACGTGTTGGCCGGTGCGGCGTAGGCGGCGTCTTTCCTCGCTTGTGAGGTTGGTCGCGGTTGGTTTCCAAGGAGTCTGGTGGTGGGTCACCGTCAAGGAGCCACTGCCTGCTGCGGTGATCGCGGCTCTTCTGTACGGGCCGGCTATGCGCCAGGGCACGAAGGAGTCGACGTCGAACGGCAGGCGCTCCGTGGCCACGATGAAGAGGGAGGTCAGCGTGGCGGGCAACGGCAGGATGATCTTCATGGTGAATGTACTCCGGGTTGTCTGTCTCTGGCTCCGCACGAACCGTGGTGTTGAGGGTGTTGGTGGTTTGAGGGTGTTGGTGGGTTGGGGTGTTGAGGGTCGTCGCGGCGTTTGGGGTCGCGGCGTGGCGCTGTTGGTGGTGTCGCGGTATGGAAGCCGCGATGTTGAGGGTGCGATGTTGAGGGCTTGCGATGGTGGGGGTGCGGGGGCGCCGGGTTGCCCGGCGTGTTTGGGGTTGTGTAGTGGTGTTGGTGGGGGTAGCGGTGTTGGGGGTGTCCGGGACGTATCCGGGCCTCGGGCGGGTTGGGGTCTCGGGCGTGATGCGGGTGTCTGGCGTGTTGGGGTGTCGGGCCGGTTGGGGTGTCGGGCCGGTTGAGGTGTCGGGCCGGTTAAGGTGTCCGGCCGGTTGGGGGCCTTTGGCGGCTTGGGGGTGTATGGCCGGTTGGGGATGTCCGGCCGGTTGGAGATGTCTCGCGAGTTGGGGGTGTCCGGCGTGTTGGGGGTGTCAGCGGGTGTTTTTTGGGGTCGGGGTTGGTGGGGCACTCAGGATCATCGGTTATCGCGGAGGGCTTGGGCGGGGTGGAACCGGGTTCTGTGGATAAGGCCTGGGGCTGTGCTCGCCCTTGTGGATGACGGTCCGCTCCGGCAGTTGTGGGTGGCCGGTCACCAGGCTCGTAGTCTGCATCGGTGGGCGTGAACGTGCCGGAAGAGTCGGCCGTGCGCTTGGCGCGCCGGAGGATGGCGCTGCTCGTCAACATTCAGGCGAAGTAGTTTTGCGCCGCGCCGGCTCGCTCGCTGGCTAGAGTGGCGCGGTGAACCTCTCAAGATCCAGAAATCGAAGTCGAGGTATCGCCGGGCTCGCCGCCGCAGCCGTACTGCTGGGTGGTTTGGTCGCGCCGCCTCCGGCTGCCGCAGCAGAGGACGGCTCCGCGAGCGTGCTCGCGCATCACTTACGCCGGGCTCTCGACCAGTCGCAGTTCGAGCAGGTCCTGGACACCAATCCGCCGACCGGCGCGGCCGAGTTGAACGCGCTGCGGCAGGACAGCGTCGACAAGGAGGCCAGGAAGCCGCCGAAGAAGGCTGACCTGCTCGCGGCCGTCGCGGCGGCCGAGCCGATCTCGCAGCAGCCGCAGATCGACCTGACCGTCATCGAGCTGAACCGGGCGGGCCGCCCCGTCTCCTCGGGCACCGTGCTGATGAGCCCGCAGTATCCGGACGGGAAGGTCGTGCCGGTCGACCGCAATCTGCACACCACCGACGTCCGCTGGCGCCAGTGGGACGACGCCGGCTGGTACGCCAATCACGGCCAGGGCACCATCGACGTGGTGCCGGGCCGCGAGAACGCCTCCATCGACTTCATGAGCCCGTACCCCGCGTCGGTGCTGAAGCTGATGGTGGCCTTCGGGGTGCTGCGCCTCGTGGACCAGGGGCAGATCTCGCTCGACGACACCTACAACTACGAGCCGATCGCGCCGATCAGCTCGCTGTGCGGGCCGGGCAGCAGCAACACGATCCGCGGCTACCTGGACGCCGCGCTCACCTGGTCGTCCAACAACGCTGCTTGCGCCATGGTCAAACTGCTGCACGACCGCGCAGCCATCGACGGCCTCAACCAGACCTTCCAGGACCTGGGCCTGGAGACCCTGCAACTGAAGAACACCAACCCGAACACCGGCGGGCGCTGGGGCAACCCCGTCACCATGAGCTCGCTCGACACGGCCAAGCTGCTGATGCTGGTCAACGGCGGCCTGGGCACCCTGTGGACGGCTCCCAACGGCACCGGCGTCACCGCCGCCGTCCTCAGCGACGCCTCCCGCGAGTTCTTCAAGAGCAAGCTCGGCGACCAGGGCATGAACCTCGCCCTGTCGACCACCAACTGGTGTGGCGCCACCTACCCCGCCCCGGGCATCCCGCAGCTCACGCCCTCGCGTTGGATCGGCGCCGACGGCACCGTGACCATCCCCGGCCAGGGCATCGCGTACGGCCGCGACGTACGGCCGTGCAACGACGCGGCCGAGGTGACGTACGCCCACAAGAACGGCTGGGTGAACAACTCCGGCGCTGACGCGGGCATCGTGAAGGCCCTGCCCGGCAAGGGAGGCCGCACCTACGTCGTCACCATGTTCTCCAACCTCGGTTACCAGTACGTGGACTCCAACCGCCCGCCGACGGGCGCCGAGAACGTCTGGTTCACCGAGAAGCTCGCCAAGCTGGGCAAGATCATCGACGACTACGAGAAGCGGCGCTATCCCTAGCGCATGAGATCTTGGCCGAGTGGGGCCTGCCCAGCCCGGGGCAGGCCCCAGCGCTGAGCAGGCCCCAGCGCTAGACAGGCCCCAGCGCCAGACAGGCCCCCGTTGCGCAGGCTCGCGCTGGGTAGTCCGCGCTGGGTAGCCCGCGCTGGGCAGGTGCGGGGCAGGTGCGCGGAGGGCGTGAGAAATAGTGCAGGGCGGTCTCGGGGTGGGGCCGGTGGGGGTGCTACGGATACCGGCCGGCGTCACCGCGTGATCGGGCAGCGCCGGAGAACCCGTCTGACGCCCTGCGCCCCCACCACGAATGGCTGTCAGTGAGCCGAGTGGGGTTTGCAGATGGCCATGGATTGGGCGGGAAGGCGCAGGAAGCGGCCGTCCGCCATGACGGGGTCGTCCGAGGCCAGCAGCACCGTTCCAGAGGGCACCGGCACCCTGGCCGACTCCTGGGCGAAGTTCACCGCCACCGCCAGCGCCCCCCGCCACATCACCAGCCACTTCCCCAGCGGATCCACCTCCACCCTGACCCGGTCCATGCGCGGGTCGGACAGCTCGGGCAGGGCCTTGCGCAGGGCGATCAGGTCGCGGTACCAGCACAGCAGCGACCAGTGCTCCTCCTCCTTCACCTCGCTCCAGTCCAGTTTCGAGCGCAGGAACGTGTCCTCGTCCGACGGGTCGGGCGCGTCCCAGACGTACCCGAACCCCTCGAACTCCCGCTCCCGGCGCGCCGCCTCGCTCTCCCGCAGCGCGGTCTCCAGGTGATCGGAGAAGAACAGGAACGGCGTGCGCGCCCCCCATTCCTCTCCCATGAAGAGCATGGGGGTGAACGGCGAGGTCAGCAGCAGGCCCGCGCCCAGCTTGAGCGCGGGGACGGGCAGGCGGTCGCCGCCGGGGCGGTTGCCGATCTGGTCGTGGTTCTGGAGGCAGGCGACCAGCCGGTGGCCGGGTACGCCCGTGAAGGGACGGCCGTGGGAGCGGCCGCGGAAGGAGGAGTAGGTGCCGTCGTGGAGCAGTCCCGAGGTCAGCACCTTGGCCAGCGCCGACAGGGAGGCGAAGTCGGCGTAGTAGCCGTGGGACTCCCCGCTCACCGCGCAGTGCAGGGCGTGGTGGATGTCGTCGCACCACTGGGCGGTCATGCCCAGGCCGCCGGCGTCGAGCGAGCGCACCATGCGCGGGTCGTTCAGGTCGGACTCGGCGATCAGGGACAGCGGGCGGCCGAGCGAGCAGGCCAGCGCGTCCACCTCCCCCGACAGCTCCGCCAGCAGGTGTTCGGCGCGGCGGTCGTGCAGCGCGTGTACGGCGTCCAGCCGCAGCCCGTCGATGTGGTAGTCGCGCAGCCACTGCACCGCGTTGCCGATGAAGTACCGCCGCACCTCGTCGGAGCCCGGCCCGTCCAAATTGACCGCATCGCCCCAATAACTGCCCTTAAATCCGGAAAAATAGGGGGCGAAGGGGTGCAGGAAGTTCCCCGACGGGCCGAGATGGTTGTAGACGACGTCCAGGATGACCCCGATCCCCGCCTGATGGCACGCGTCCACGAACGACTTGAGCCCGTCAGGCCCCCCGTACGTCTCGTTGACGGCGTACAGATCCACCCCGTCATAGCCCCAGTTCCGTCCCCCGGGCACGGGCGCGACCGGCATGACCTCGACGAAGTCGACCGACAGCTCCACCAGGTGCGGCAGCTTCTCGATGGCCGCCGAGAACGTCCCCTCCGACGTGAACGTCCCCACGTGCAGCTCGTAGATCACCGCCCCCCGCAGGTCGCGACCCTTCCACTCGTGGTCGGACCACGTGAAGCGAGCGTGCTCGTACACGGCGCTCTGCCCGAAGACCCCCTCCGGCTGCCGGCGCGACCGCGGATCCGGGTACGGCCCTTCGCCGTCCACCTGGTACGCGTACCGCGTGCCGTGCGAGGCCCCCGCCACCTCGACCGACCACCAGCCCCCTTCCCCACGCGACATCGCGTGAGGTCCGCCCGCGGCGAACAGTTCGACAGCCGTGGCCTTCGGTGCCCAGACCTCAAAGATCATGTCGCTCCAGCAGTGAGACCGGATACTGACCGAGCAGGTGCGCGAGCGGGATCCGCCCCGTGTAGAGGCCGCCGGTGAGCAGGTCGCGCCAGGTCCCGCCGGGCAGCGTCAGGGACGTGGTGCCCCATCCGCACCGGGCCAGACGCGCGGGAAGCCGGGTGGCGACCGCGACGGCCTGCGGCCGCTCCCCGCGGGCGAAGGCGATCACGTGCGACGCCGCCGGCCCCTCCGCCCACAGCGGCCGGTACGGCGCCGCTCCCCCGAGACGGCGGCGCAGCCGCAGCGCCTGCGCCGTCACCAGCAGCTTGGCCGCGTCCCACGCGGTCTCGGGTTTGCGGGGGTACGTCACCGGCCGCCGGTTGTCCGGGTCGACCAGCGAGAAGTCGGTCGTCTCGTTGCCCTGGTACACATCGGGCACCCCGGGCATCATGAGCTGCACGAGCTTGGCCCCGAGCGAGTTGGACATGGCGTAGGGCTCGATCCGCGCGGTGAACTCACCGACGGGCTGCCGCACCGCCGCAGCCGCAAACTCCCGCAACCCGCGCTCATAGGACGGATCCGGATTTATCCAGGAAATGGCGGTCTTGGCCTCCCGCGCCGCCTTGAGCAGGTAATCCGTGAACCGCTCGACCGAGATCGGCCAGGCCGCCATGAGGTTCTGCCAGCCCAGATAGTCCAGATGGGGGTCGAAGCGCACCGAGGCCGACCACGACGCCACCGCCGCGGCCCACTCCTCGGGCAGCTCCGACAACACCGACAGCCGCGCCCGCACGTCCTCCGACCGCTTCGTGTCGTGCGTGGACAGCGTGGTCATCGTGTACGGCCGCAGCTCGGCGCAGAAGTCGTGGAAGTCCTCCACCGCCACCCCGAACGCGTCCGGCTCCCCGCCCACCTCGTTGAGGCACGCCAGCGGATACCACCGGTAGAGCGCCGTGTCCTCCACACCCTTGGCCATGACGGGCCCGCACGCCTGCTGGAACCGTACGACCGCCTCGTCCGGGCCGTACAGGACCTCGCGGGCCAGCGGCAGCACGGCGGGCGAGCACGCCTCGGCGGCCAGCTCGACGATCTCGACGGACTCGGGCGGCGGCGGCTCGCCGGGCACCACGTACGCGCGATAGACCGGCATCGCGGCGAGCAGCTCGCGCACGGCGGCGGGGTCCTGCGCGGCGGCCCTGGCCAGGCGCGCGACCTCGGCGCCGAAGAACAGGTCGATCACCTCCCGCTTGGCCTGCGCCATCACGGGCCGGTACTCGGAAGGTTGCCCGGTTATCTCGGCAAAAAGCTGGACGAGTGGGGCTTTGCCGTCGGGATCGACGAAGAGCCCGTTCACCCGGTTGAGCACGTCGTAGCCGCTGGTGCCGTCGCAGGCCCAGTCGCCCGGCAGCCGCTCGGGCCCGATGAGGATCTTCTCGACCACGGTCCAGGTCTCGCCCACCCTGGCGCGCAGCCGTTCCAGGTAGCCCCGCGGGTCGGCCAGCCCGTCGGGATGGTCGACCCGCAGCCCGTCCACCAGCCCCTCGTCGAGCAGCCAGAAGATCACCTCGTGCGTGGCGAACAGCACCGACGGATCCTCCACCCGCAGGCCGATTAAGGAGGACACGTCGAAGAAGCGCCGGTAGCCGGGCCCCTCGCGCCAGTCGACCAGCCGGTAGTGGCCGGGATAGGGGTAGGTGTGCCCGTGGTAACGCACCACGTCGCCGTGCACGTACGGCTCCGTGTCGTCGCCGAGCACGGGCAGCGCGACCTTCCCGTCCTGCCAGTCGATGTCGAACCAGCTCGCGTACGGCGAGGCGGGCCCGTCCTTCAGCACGGACCAGAACTGCGCGTTGACCGTGTTCATGTGGTTGGGCACGATGTCCACCACGACGCCCAGGTCATGGGCGGCGAGCTGCTGCGCCATCTCCCTGAACCCCGTCGCCCCGCCGAACTCCTCCCTGATCCTGGAGTGGTCGGTGGCGTCGTAGCCGTGCCGCGACTCCGGCGTGGACTGCAGGATCGGCGACAGGTAGACGTGGCTCACGCCGAGGTCGCGCAGGTAGCCGGCGATCTCGGCCACCTGGGCGAAGCCGAAGTCGGGGGTCAGCTGCACCCGGTAGGTGGAGGCCGGCCTAGACACGGCGCAACACCCGCACACTGCGTCCGGGCACCTCGATGGCCTCCCCGCCGCGGCACATCGGCGCGTCGAGCATGATCGGCATGGCGGTGTCGATCTCCGTGTGCCACATTTCGCCGTAGTCCTTGGGGATCGTGAACTTGATCATGTCGTAGTGCGCGTTGAACAGCAGCAGGAACGAGTCATCCCTGATCGGGCGGCCCCTCCGGTCGGGCTCGGTGATGGCGTCGCCGTTGAGGAACACGGCCAGCGACTTCGCGTATCCGACGTTCCAGTCGCCGTCCGTCATCTCCTCCCCGGACGGCGTGAGCCAGGCGATGTCGTTGAGCCCGCGTACCGGCTTGCCGTAGAAGAAGCGCCTGCGGCGGAAGACCGGATGCCGCTTGCGCAGCGCGGCCAGGCTCTGCGTGAACTCCAGCAGCAGCCAGTTCTCCCGCACGTCGGACCAGTCGACCCAGGTCAGCTCGTTGTCCTGGCAGTAGCCGTTGTTGTTGCCCTTCTGCGTGCGGCCGAGCTCGTCGCCGTGGGAGAGCATCGGCACGCCCTGCGACAGGAAGAGCGTGGTCAGGAAGTTGCGTTTCTGCTGCTCGCGCAGCGCCTCGACGGGGTCGTCCGCCGGGCCCTCCTCGCCGCAGTTCCAGGACCGGTTGTCGTCGGTGCCGTCGCGGTTGCCCTCCTTGTTGGCCTCGTTGTGCTTGCCGTTGTACGAGACGAGGTCCTGCAGGGTGAAGCCGTCGTGGCAGGTGACGAAGTTGATCGAGGCCGCGGGACGGCGGCTGTCGTCCTGGTAGAGGTCGCTCGACCCGGTGAACCTGGACCCGAACTCGGGCAGCGTGGCCGGCTGCCCGCGCCACAGGTCGCGGATCGTGTCGCGGTAGCGGCCGTTCCACTCCGTCCACCGCGACGGGAAGTTCCCGACCTGGTAGCCGCCCGGCCCCACGTCCCACGGCTCGGCGATCAGCTTGACCTGCGACAGCACCGGGTCCTGCTGCACCAGGTCGAAGAACGAGCTCAGCCGGTCGACCTCGTGCAGCTCCCGGGCCAGCGTCGAGGCGAGGTCGAAGCGGAACCCGTCGACGTGCATCTCGATGACCCAGTAACGGAGCGAGTCCATGATCATCTGCAGGACATGCGGCGAGCGCATGAGCAGGCTGTTGCCCGTGCCCGTGGTGTCCACGTAGTAGCGCGGGTCGTTGTCGACCAGCCGGTAGTAGTCGGGGTTGCCGATCCCCTTGAGCCCCAGCGTGGGACCGAGGTGGTTGCCCTCGCCGGTGTGGTTGTAGACCACGTCGAGGATGACCTCGATGCCCGCCTCGTGCAGCGCCCTGACCATGGCCTTGAACTCCAGCACCTGCCCGCCGCGCTGCCCCTGGCTGGAGTAGCGGTTGTGGGGCGCGAAGAACCCGATCGAGTTGTAGCCCCAGTAGTTGGACAGGCCGCGCTGCTCCAGGATGTGGTCGGTCACGAACTGGTGCACCGGCATGAGCTCCAGCGCCGTGACGCCGAGCTTGGTGAGGTGGTCGAGGATCTCCGGGTGGCCGAGCGCCGCGTACGTGCCGCGCAGGTGCTTGGGGATCTTGGGGTGGCTGACCGTCAGCCCCCGCACGTGAGCCTCGTAGATCACGGTGTCGTGGTACGGCGTCGCGGGCGGCCGGTCGTGCCCCCACCCGAAGAACGGGTTGATCACGATGGACCGCGGCACGTACGGGGCCGAGTCGGCGTCGTTGCGCGTGTCGGGCTGGCCGAACCGGTAGCCGTAGACCGCCTCGTTCCAGGCCACGCCGCCCTCGATGGCCATGGCGTACGGGTCGAGCAGCAGCTTGGCCGGGTTGCAGCGCAGCCCGCGCGCCGGGTCGTACGGGCCGTGGACGCGGTAGCCGTAGCGCTGGCCCGGCCCGATCCCCGGCAGGTAGCCGTGCCAGATGAATCCGTCGACCTCGGTCAGCGGCACCCGCGACTCGACGTTGTCCTCGTCGAACAGGCACAGCTCGACGGCGTCCGCGACCTCGGTGTAGAGCGAGAAGTTCGTGCCCGCGCCGTCGTAGGTCGCCCCGAGCGGATAGGGGTCTCCCGGCCAGATCTCGATCATCGAGGCTCCCTTGCGGTCTCTCCCCATGTTCCGTTCCCCCGCTCACCCGGACAAGCCGCTTTGTTCCTTCCCATCCTCACCAGGTCGTTATGCCAGTTGAACGAGGTGAGCCGTCCCCGACGGCGCGGTATCAGAGGCGACCCACGCTCAAAGCATGGTTTGCCGGCGCCGATCCCGGCAACGTGGTGGTGCCATGGGCGGCTTCAAGAGCTTCTTACTTCGCGGCAACATCGTCGAACTGGCCGTGGCGGTGATCGTCGGCGCCACCTTCAGCGGCCTGGTGCAGGCACTCGTCTCCGACCTGATCACTCCGCTGATCGGCGCCGTCACCGGCGGCAGGCAGCCGAACTTCGCCGACTACTCCTTCACCGTCAACGGCAGCCGGTTCAAGTACGGCGACTTCCTCAACCACCTCGTCACCTTCCTGATGGTCTCCGCGGTCGTGTACTGGCTGATCGTGGCCCCGATGACCCGGCTGATCAGCCTGCTCGACCGGAACAAGGACGCCACCACCAAGCAGTGCCCCGAATGCCTCAGCGACATCCCCGCCGAGGCCCGGCGATGCGCCGCCTGCACGGTCGAGCTGGTGCCGGATTCGGAGAAGCCCGCCTAACTTTGTCCGGCACGGCTTTCCGGTACATGGGTGCCGTGTCGCGCGAGTACGGTGCTTGTCCGTCAAGATGGACCGATGAGCGTTGAGTTGATGGTGTGGGACGAGCCGGTGCCCATCAGCAGGGACCAGGCCCGTGCCACCTATCTGGCGGTCAAGCGGGACTCCCCTGTGACCGGGGAGGCACCCGACGTCGCCAAGGAGATGCCCGGGGAGGTCACGATCTACGCGGGCCATGTGCTGGTGACGATGGACCTGGACACGATGGACGAGATGTCCGCGCAGGTGTTCACGATCGCGCGGGCGCACGGGCTGGTCTGCTACGACCCTCAACGCGACCTGGTGCACAACGTGGCGCCCCTGGGGGTCTACGAGGGCATGCAGCTCCACACGGGCGACGGCATGCTCGTCCACGACCCGGACCTCGGCCTGATCCACGACGTCCTCGCCACGCTGACGGCGCAGAACCCGTTCGTGGCCCTGGTCAACTTCGGGCGGCACTTCCTGCAGGTGTCACCCGGCTACGAGCTGGAGTACAAGGAGGGCACGCTCATCCGGACCATGGTGCCCGAGCTGGCGGAGGTGCAGGCCGCCTTCAACGAGTACGCCACGGGCGACCGCTCGTTCCTGACGCGCCACGAGTGGGCCTCCTAGATCACCTGCCTGAACAGCTCGGGATCCACATTCCCCCCGGACAGCACGACCACCGTGCGCCCGGTCGCGACCCGGCCGGACAGCAGCGCCGCCGTGGTGACCGCCCCGCTCGGCTCGGCCACCAGCCGGGCCGAGCGCGCCAGGTGCCCCATGGCGGCCTTGATCTCGTCCTCCGACACGGTGACGATCTCGTCGACCCGGCGGCTGATGTGCGCGAAGGTCAGCTCGGACAGCGCCGTACGCAGCCCGTCGGCGACGGTCCGGAACGTCCTGGCCGTCCCCCACTCCACGGGGTGGCCGGCGGCCAGGCTCTCGGCGGCGTCGGCGGCCAGCTCCGGCTCGACCCCGATCACCCGGACGTCGGGCCGCAGCGCCTTGACGGCCGTGCCGACCCCGGACGCGAGCCCTCCGCCGCCCACCGGCACCAGCACCACCTCGACGTCGGGCAGATCCTCGACGATCTCCAGCCCGACGGTGCCCTGCCCCGCGATCACCGCCCGGTGGTCGTAGGGCGGCACCAGCGTCAGCCCCCGCTCCGCCGCCAGCTTCTCGGCCACGACCTCCCGCTGCTCGGGCGGCACGACGACGACCTCGGCGCCCCACCCTTCGATGGCCGCCGTCTTCACCCGGGGCGTCCCCTCGGGCACGACGACCACGCACGGCACCCCGAACTCCCTGGCCGCGAAGGCGAGGGCCTGCCCGTGGTTGCCGGACGAGTGCGTGACCACGCCGTCGGGCCGCAGCGAGGCCACGGCGTTGTACGCGCCCCTGAGCTTGAACGCCCCGACGGGCTGCAGGCTCTCGGGCTTCACCCACGCCTCGCCCATCCGCACGAGCGGCGTCCGCACCGCCACTCCCTTAATCCGCCCGGCCGCCGTCCGAATGTCGTCGATCGTCACCAGCTCCATGCGATCACCCTACGGGCCGCCGGGATGAGGCAGGATCGGAGACTATGAGAACGCTGTACCCGCCCATCGAACCCTACGAGTCTGGCCTGCTCGACGTGGGAGACGGCAACCAGATCTACTGGGAGGTCTGCGGCAATCCCGAGGGAAAGCCCGCTGTCATGCTGCACGGCGGCCCCGGCGGCGGGTGCTCTGCCAAGCACCGGCGCCAGTGGGACCCGGAGCGCTACCGGATCGTCCTGTTCGACCAGCGCAACTGCGGCCGCAGCCTGCCCCACGCCAGCGACCCCGCCACCGACCTCGCCGCCAACACCACCTGGCACCTCGTGGCCGACATGGAGAAGCTGCGCGAGCACCTCGGCATCGACAGGTGGCAGGTCTTCGGCGGCTCGTGGGGCAGCGCGCTGGCCCTGGCGTACGCGCAGCGCCACCCCGACCGCACGACCGAGCTGATCCTGCGGGGGATCTTCACGCTGCGGCCCCACGAGCTGCACTGGTTCTACCAGGACGGCGCCTCCTACCTGTTCCCCGACCGGTGGGAGTCGTTCCTCGCGCCCATCCCCGCCGAGGAGCACGGCGATCTCATGGCCGCCTTCCGCAGGCGGCTCGAAGGGCAGGACGGGGAGGCCAGGCTGGCGGCGGCCAAGGCGTGGGCGCAGTGGGAGGCGGGCGCGATCACGTTGCTGCCCGACCCCGAGCTCGTCGCGTCGTTCGGCGAGGACAAGCTGGCCGTCTGCTTCGCCCGCATCGAGAACCACTACTTCCACCACAGCGGCTGGTTCGAGCCCGAGCAGCTCATCAGGGACGTCGACAAGATCCGGCACATCCCCGCCGTGATCGTGCAGGGCCGTTACGACGCCTGCACGCCCGCGGCCACCGCCTGGGACCTGCACAAGGCCTGGCCCGAGGCCGACTTCCACATGATCCACGACGCCGGGCACGCCTTCAGCGAGCCGGGCATCCTGGACCGGCTCATTGAGGCGACAGACCGCTGGGGTGGATCCGCAGCGTAGCGAGGACATCCACCTCAGCCCGCCGAGCGGGGCTCGGCCAGTGAACGCCGCGCAAGTCGTACCGCAGGGGTGACGGCCCCCACCGACAGCAGCGCGAACAGCGGCGCCAGCGCCAGGCCGAGCAGGAACCCCGCGGCCACGTCGTGCGGATAGTGCACGCCCACGAAGACGCGGGAGAAGGCCATGACCGCGGCCAGCGGCAGCACCACCCACGCGAGCGCCCGCCAGGCGAGCACGAGGGTGGCGGCGGCCCCGGCCGCGATCACCGAGTGGTTGCTGGGGAAGGACCAGTCGCCCGAGGGCGGACAGGCGGAGATCGTCGTGACCCCGCCCCGGCACGGCCGGTCCTCCCTGATGACGGTCTTGACGACCTCGCTCACGACGTACGCGAACACCACGCCGGCCGGACCCGCGATCACCAGTGCCAGGTCGCGGGCCGGAGCCCGCCACGCCCGGAACGCGGCCGCCGCGTACAGCGCCACGAACAGGAATAACCCGGCATCCGTCCCGACTTCGGCGAGGGTGTGCAGCCACCCGGGCGTGGTCAGGGCGAAGTCGACGATGTCGCGGTACACGTGTGTCCAATCCGTGAATGGGCAATGGACACGACCTTACGAACTCCCGCGGTCAAACGCCTCGACCATAAGGCCGAAAGTCGGGAAATGTCCTAAGAAAGAAGTTTGCGCGCGAGGGCGGCGTGCTGCATCTCCAGCTCGGCCCTGGTGATGAGCCCCCGGTCGAACGCCTCGGAGGTGGCGTCCCGCTCGGCGACGTAGTAGGCGGCCATGATCTCGCTGCGGAGCGGCGTGAACCCGCGCTCGACACAGGCGGAGAATATGGTCACTTTCTGCTCCACGGTGTCCGCGGCCACCGTGCAGGCCAGATCCCGCTCTTTGAGCTGTTGAACCGCTTCACGGAGAGTGACCGGACCATGGGTCCCGTTGAAACTCATGTCGAGGGTGATCTTCACTTCTTTGCCCTTCCGATGGTTTACAACGTTCCGATCAAGGCCGCGTATTCCCAGCTCAGAGCGGGTAGGAGGGCTCTCGTGATCGGAGAGCACGTGATCGTCGGCTACACGAACGACCCGGGCGGGCGCGACGCCCTGGCCCTGGCCGCCGCGATCACCCGGGTCACCGGCGGCGAGCTCACCGTCGCCACGATCTACCCACCGGGCAGCCCGGGGCTGGCGGTGGAGGCGCAGGCCAACCTGGCGCACGCGGCGGAGGAGCTCGGCCCGATCCCCGCCGGCTACCTCACGTACGAGAGCAGGGGAACAGGACGCGGGCTGTCGGTGCTGGCCAGCCGCATCAGGGCCGACCTGATCGTGGTCGGCTCGGCCGACGGCGGCCAGCACGGCCGCATCACCATCGGCGCCACCTCCAACCACCTGCTCCACCTGTCGTCCGAGGCGGTCATGCTGGTGCCCGCCCGGTACGTCCCGGTCGACGGGCCCGAGCGCCTGACGCTGGCGTACGTGCACCGGCCGCAGTGCGACGAGGCGGTGGAACGGATGGCGCAGGCGGCGCTGCGGCTGGGCATCCCGCTCCGGCTGATCACCCTCGACCTGCGCACGGAGGATCCGGGCAAGCTCAGGGACGACCTCGCGCTGGCCGTGCGGCTGGCCTGGGAGACCACCGGCATCGAGGCGGAGTCGGAGGTGGCCGAGGGCCACGACGTGACCGCCGCGCTGGCGGACGTGGAGTGGCTGCCGGGCGAGCTGCTGATCTGCGCGGCCAGCGAGGACGCGCAGCCGCACCGGGTGTTCCTGGGCGAGCTGGCCATGAAGGCGCTGCGGGCCTCGCCCTGCCCGGTCATCGTGCTCCCCCGCGGCTTCGCCTGACACCGCGACTGACACCGCGCCTGAAACCGCGTCTGAAACCGCGACTGACACCGCGACTGACACCGGCGCGCCGAGGCGCCCGAGCCGGCTCCCCGCCCCGCTCCGGCGCCGCGTCAGCGCGGCACGAG